>CAZOCV010000080.1:0-15177 GCA_964578395.1 uncultured Pirellulales bacterium | reverse complement strand
GCTTCATACACCTGAGCGATGGACGCGCTGGCGATAGGTTGGGGATTGAAATCCGCCAATTTATCCAGCAGCGCCAGAGTGGATGCCTCCAGACTCGCCCGAAAGCGCGGCCAGTCGATCGGCGTGACGCCGTCCTGTAAATTGGCAAGTTCATTAACGATATCGGCGGGCAGCAGGTCGGGACGTGTGCTGAGCACCTGCCCCAGTTTGATGAAGGTCGGCCCCAGTTGTTCGAGCATAAGCCGAAACCGCACCGCGCGGCTTTGCAATAATGGCTGAGCCTCCGGTTTTCGCCAAAGCCGCAGCCGTCGGCGCAGCCCCCAGCGGCCAAACAACTCACCAAAACCGAAACGACCGATCGTGGTTAATATCTGGCGATAACGGTGTAAATTGCGGATATTGGCGAACATAGATAATTTCCGTTGCCGAGGGTGTCGCGGGCATCCTGCCCGCGATTATTCGAATTGCCAACCGCGTTTATGATGCGGAATGGCCTGCGGGCAGTCCGGCAGGGCGGACTTGACACCTTCCGCAATATATAGTGATTAAACGCCGCCCGTCTGGCTGTTGAGCCGCTGTTCGAGTTCATCCAGGCGATTTTTCAGCTCGTTATATTCCCGGCGCGACACCCAGCCGTATTTTTCGCTCAGTCGGCTGGTTTCTTCGTGAATCGTCTGGCGGAGCTCCTCGTGGTGTTTTTTGGCTTTATCGAGCAGTTCCCGGGTGAATTGTTTGCCTTCTTCGGCGGATACCTCACCGCGTTTTTCCAGATCGGCGGCGATGTCGCGGGCCTTTTGTTCGGTCAGAACGGCCGCTCCAATCCCGGTGTACAGCATTTTATGAATCAGGTCCAGCATGGTCGTAACCTCCTGGCGCACCCTTGGGGTGTTCGCCCTAAATTAAGATGTTTTATGTAATGTGCCAAATTCCTACAATATTATACCAACTCGGCCCGCTCAATGCAACATGATACTATACGTGGAAGATTCGGGAGATTTTACTGGCCGGAGCCGAAAATTTTGACTACACTAAAATATAGTGTTTACCTGAGGGTTTTTAACATGGAAACAAAAAGTATGCCTTCGAATAACACACCCAAACGTCGGCGTTTCCGACGCTGGTGGATCGTATTGACCGTTGTTACTCTATTGCTCATCATCATTTGGAGTCTTCCCTACCTGGCATCCACGGGGCCGGGCGAACGATTGACGCTGCGTGTGGCCAATAAGGCAGTCCCGCAAACGGTGAATTTTTCCAATATGTCGCTGTCGTGGCTGGGGCCGATTAGCCTGCGCGATGTGCACCTGGAAGACCCCGATAGCCGGGCGGTGGTCGATGTTGACATGATTACCTGGTCGAAAGGGCTGCTTTCGGCGCTGAAAGGCGTGGAAAATTTCGGCCTGGTGCAGTTGGAGCAGCCGCGTATTTCATTGCCGGCGGAGAGCCTCTCCCAGCAAAAGGAAAAAGTTGAAGACAAGGATAAAAAGGAAAAAGACAAAAAGGACCGGTCTGATACCCAGCCGCGGGGGCGTTTGACGGTGAATAACGGCTACGTTCGCATTACCCGTGCTGATGGTGAAATTCTTGAAGTCAAGGACATCAGCACGAACGTGGATTTGGATACGATGGACAAAATGAAAGGCGATTTTCATCTGGCCTTCGCCGGCGGCGGCAAAGTGATGGGAGATTTTGACGTTGAGGGGGCGACCGGCGGTCTGGAAAAAATGAAGGCGATGGTCAATGTTAATACGGATGAGCCTGTAAATCTCGAGCCTTTCGCGGTGTTTGCCGGGCCGGATGTTACCGCCGGCGGTCAGGCCGATTTGCGGGCCAAAGCCCGGATTGCGGATGGTCAGGTGCACAGTGACTTTGAAATGAAAATCGCTCAGCTCAAAGCAGGGCGCAAGACCGAAACCTTGAATCCTGTGAATATCAACCTGACAGGCGACGTAAAAACCGCCACGGATAAAATTATCGGAAGTGTCGTCTTGGGCGGGGACGTCGGCCAGATAACCAGCCAATTCGAGATGCCCGTCAAATCGGAAACGTTTACCGTGAATCAGGAAGCCATCATGGCGGCGCTGATGGGCGAAAAAGATTTAGCCTTGCCGGAGTTCTCCCTGACGTCGGATGGCCGTATCGATCTGGCGATGCTGGCCCGTGCAGTGCCGTCGCTGCTGAAAACGCGGCCGGGGTCAACCTTGCAGGAGGGAGAATTGACCTTGCGGGATATCTCTGTAACCGGCGGGGCGCAACCGGCGGCCAGAGGCGGCCTGGAAATCAGCCGGATCAGCGGGTTATTGCAAAAACCCGGAGAGACCGCGACACAGACAATAGCCATAGAACCCATTACGGCTGATTTTGACGTGCGGCTTGCATCCGGTCGGGGCTTGCAGATCAGCAAGGCTCGCTTGAACAGTGCTTTTATGGAAGCGACGGCCGGCGGTGATATACAAAACCTTACGACGCAATTCCAGGCGAATTTACAGGCTATGGAGCAACAACTGGCGACGCTCTTTACCTACGAGCCGCGCGGCTTATCGGGGCGGCTGACCGGAACCACACAATTCAGCCGCCGCGATGAGGGCTGGCAGGTGCAGGCGGATATTGCGGGAGCGGAGTTGGCTTATCCGAGCGAGAAAGGCAAGCTGGAGATCGGCCGGATGCAGCTTACGCAGTCGGGCCGGCTTACGCTGCGCGAAGGCAAGGCGGATCGCTATCAAGTAGCCCAGATGCAGTTGAATGTCGATGATGCTTTGCAGGCACAGGCGACAGGTGATTTTTCTTTAACGGGTGGAGGCTTGCAGGCGAATGCGACCGTGCAGCAATTGGACCTGAACCGCGCCACGCAATGGCTTAGCGCCTGGCAGGGTAAAGATACAACGCCGATGAAGGGCAATCTGACGCTTCAGGCGGATATGGTTCAGGCGCCTCAAACGCGAGTTTTAACCATTCGCGGCCAAGGTAAAGTAGCCAGCCTGCTGGTGGGCAAAGCCTCTCCGGCGGATGCGGTGAACGTGGATTTCGGCTGGGAGGAAATTCGCTGGGATCCTGCCGCCGCGGATTTGGGAGTGACGGCGTTTGAACTGCACGGCCGTTTAGCGCAGCTTGCCCGGTCGGCCGCCGAGGCCGATGCGGCGAATGGGCCGCTTTTATCCGTTCGCGGGGGAGGGAAGGTGAAAAATATTCGTCAGCAGCCTGTATTGGACCTCAAAGGCGATTACCAAAGTTCCTGGGAGCAGGTGACTCGGTGGCTGCATCAATCGTTTCCGGATACCCGCAAGAGCATCCAGTTGCAGGGCGATACCGGCGGACCGTTTACTCTGACGGGGCCGCTGCGTTCCAGCCCGGAAAAACCGGCCGGCAGCGGCCTGACGGGCGATTTCCGAACGGGATGGGCGGCGGCATCGCTATATGGCTTGACGTTCGGACAGGTTTTGTTTGCCGCTCAGTTGCGCGACGGCGTCATCACCCTGCCGGATACGCCGGTTACGGCCGGCGACGGCGTCATGAACCTCGGCGGCGTCGTGGACCTTACCGCGCAACCGCCTGTGGTGCGGTTGCAGGGTAAACGCAATCTGCTGGTCAAACTTCCGATTACACCGGACACGGGCAATCAGTTGCTCAGCCGTTTTAATCCCATATTTTCCAACCTGACGCAACTGCAGGGCAGCATCAATCTCGATACCGTGGATTTGGTCATCCCGCTGAGCAAGGAACATTTCGCTTCCGCCGGTGGTTCGGGGTCGCTTGATCTGAAAGAGATGATGATGCAGCCCGGCGGCCTTCTGGCCGAATTATTGCCGATGGAAAAATTTTCCGATAAACGCATTGTTCCTGTGCGCACCGAGGTGCTCAATTTCCAGCTTAAAGACGGCGGCGTTTATTATGAAAAATTCCGGGTAAATATTGCTGAAATTTTGCCGCTGAACTTTCGCGGCCAGGTCGGTTTAAACGATCAGGTCAAGATGTGGGTATCCGTGCCGCTGAGTATGCCGCTGTTGGAGCGGATTTTATCCAAGTCCGGCCGGCAGTTACCGGCGCTGGTGACGCAAAATCTCGAAAAAATCAATCTTGAATTGCCCATTACCGGGACTCGCTTAAAACCTGTGCTGGATTTTTCTTCCGTTGATATTCCTAAACTGCTCCAACAAGTCGTGGAAGGCGCCGTGCAAACGCCGCTGGATACCATTTTTGATATTATTCGCACGCCCCGGCAGCAACAGCAAAATCAGGCTCCCCGGTAGTCATTTCTATCATGGTCACTGTAATTTCCGGTGACGGCCAGAAACTCATGAGAGAGGCCAACTGTCGGCAAAATCCCTGATGCAAATCCAGAGAATTTTGGCCAAAAGGATGGACTAAAAAGAGGGGGGTATTAGGTGTTTTTTTGATCTTTACAGGGGAGCTTTCGGTGATTGTCTGAAGATTTACATCGGCTTATAAACCCTTGACAGTATCTGGAGATACGTTTAGGATTAACCTTATTGTCCTTGCCGCAGTATGGCGATGGGCGAGAGATGAACGTAAACCCCGCAAATACAAGGAGTCAAAACGTGCAGCGATATCACCATCATTTCGGCAGCAATACCATAAAGTTCATTTGGATATCAGTTTTAGTGGCGGTCGCTCTGGCGGCCCCGACGGAGGCAAACATGCTCAACATTACGGACATGGGGGCCAAAGGCGACGGCCAAACGCTCAATACCGAGGCCATACAGAAAGCGATTGATCAGTGTAACGAACAGGGCGGCGGTACGGTATGTATCCCGGCCGGGCGGTTCCTGACGGGTTCGCTGGAACTAAAAAGTAATGTTGAATTGCACCTGAGCCATGGCGCTATCCTGCTGGGCAGCAATAATCCCGATGATTACCCTATGCTCGACAAAGGCAAGGTGGCCAATCGCATGCATCGCGGCGGCTATACCGCCCTCATTCACGCCCTGGAAGCGGAAAACATCGCCATCACCGGGCCGGGTACAATTGACGGTCAGGGCGCCTGGCCGCGCCAGAAGGAAGGCCCTAAGAGCAATGATGAATCCCGCACCCGTAACATTTTAATGTTCAGTTGCAAGAAGATTCGCATCATGGATGTCAGGCTGCAAAATTCCGGTTTCTGGATGCAGCACTACTTCAATTGCGAAGATATGCTCATCCACGGTATTCGCGTGTTTAATCATTTCCGGCACAATAATGACGGCATCGACCTGGATGGCTGCCGCCGCGTCACGATGAGCGACTGCATTATAGATTCGGACGATGACGGCCTGTGCTTCAAGAGTGAAAGTTACGCCGCCTGCGAGGATATCACCATCACCAACTGTATTCTTTCCAGCCATTGTAGCGCCATCAAAATGGGAACAGGCAGTATGGGCGGCTACAAACACATTACTATTTCCAACTGCATCATCAAGCCCAGTGAAGACCCCTCTTCGGTGTTCACCTATTTGCCCTGGGGCGGCATCAGCGGCATCTCCCTGGAAATGGTCGATGGCGGCGTTATGGAAGGACTCAGCATCGACAATATCGTGATGAGAAGCGTCAATGTGCCCATCTTTATTCGTCTGGGCAATCGCGGGGCCAAACCTTCGCCGGATGCGCCCACTCCGCCGGTGGCACAACTCCGCAACGTTAGTCTGAGTAATATTATCGCCTATGAGACGGGGTTGTACGGTTCATCCGTTACCGGTTTGCCCGGTCATTGCGCGGAAAATGTCACATTACGCAATATCCAGATTTTCCCCAAGGCCGGCGTGAAGGCGGGCGACTACAAGACCAATGTTGATGAAATGGCCGACAGTTATCCCGAAGGCACCAATTGGGGCAATTTGCCCGCCTGCGGTCTGTATGTTCGCCATGTCCGCGGCCTCCAGCTTGACGGCTTCCGCCTGCACTTGACCGAAGCGGACGACCGCGCCCCCATTTGGGCCGACGATGTGCAGGATATGCGGATCACTCAATCCTGGATTACGGGCGACGTGAACAAGGATAAACCTTTCGTTCTGATGCGCGATGTCGAAAATAACGATATCGAGAAGCCTCATCAATGGACGAGTGCGGTGACCGCCGCCATCGAATAGTTTACAAAATCGCCTTATACCATCAGGTTCCTGGCCAGAATAAAAGGTGTCGTATGCAACGAAATAAACATTATTCATGCGGCGGCAAGTTTTTCGTGGGCCGGCTTTTGGCGGTGTTGGTCCTGATGACGGCGCAGGGTGCGCAAGCAAAAATAATCGATATCACGGACCTGGGCGCCATCAACGATGGACAAACCCTCAATACCGCCGTCATCCAAAAGGCGATAGACCAGTGCCACACCGAAGGCGGCGGCACGGTGCTTATCCCCGCCGGGCGATTCCTGACGGGGTCGGTGGAGCTTAAAAGCAACGTCGAACTGCATGTGGCCCGCGGGGCAACTCTGCTGGGCAGCACCAACCCTGACGATTTTCCCTTTCTCGACAAAGGCAAAATCGCCAACCGCATGCATGTCGGCGGCTATACGGCCCTGATTCACGCCCTGGAAGCGGAAAATATCGCCATTACCGGCAAGGGCGTCATTGACGGCCAGGATGCCTGGCTGCGTCTGAAGGAAGGCCCCAAAAGCCATAAATATTCCTGTACGCGCAACCTTCTGTTTTTCAGTTGCAAAAAGATTCGTGTTACGGACGTGACGCTGCAAAACGCCGGTTTCTGGATGCAGAATTATTTCAATTGCGACGATGTGCTCATTCACGGCATTCGGGTTTGGAATCAGCACCGGCCCTGCAATGACGGCATCGACCTGGATGGTTGCCGGCGGGTGACGATCAGCGACTGCATCATCGACGCGGATGATGATGCGCTGTGCTTCAAAAGCGAGTCGTATATTCCCTGCGAGGATATCACCATCACCAACTGCGTCTTATCCAGTTTCTGCAGCGCCATCAAAATGGGCACCGGCAGCATGGGCGGATTCAAGAACATTACCATCAGTAATTGCGCCATTAAACCCAGCGAGAATCGCAAGCCCCTCTATAAGCGTCGTCCCCCCGGCGGCCGCAGCGGCGTCTCGCTGGAGATTGTCGATGGCGGCGTCATGGAAAACATCAGTGTTGACAATCTCGTAATGCGCGGCATCACCGTGCCCATCTTCATTCGCCTGGGCAATCGCGGGGCCAAACCCGAACCGGATGCCCCCGCTCCACCGGTGGGACAATTACGCAACGTGAGCCTGAGCAATATTGTAGCGTATGACACCGGAGTGATGGGGTCATCCGTCACCGGCCTGCCCGGCCATTGTGCGGAGAATATTACTCTGCGGAATATTCAGATTTTCCCCCGCTCAGGCGTTAAAGCCGGCGACTACATGACCGACGTCGATGAGATGGAAAAGAGCTATCCCGATGGCGATATGTGGGGCAATCTGCCCGCCTGCGGCCTGTATATCCGCCATGTCCGCGGGCTGCAGCTTGACGGCTTCCGCCTCCACTTGACGGAAGCGGACGACCGCGTTCCCATCTGGGCCGATGATGTGCAGAATTTGCGGATAAGTCAGGCCTGGGTAACGGGCGAATTTAATAAAGATAAACCGTTTATTCTGACCCGCGACGTGGATACCAGCGATATCGAAAAACCCCACGGCTGGACCGGCGCGATTACCGCTTCGATTAAATAACGCTTTTCAAATAGCTATAGGGAGAGTCGTAGATGAATGCGGTTGTACTTGCCATGATTATGCCTTTGATTGTTAATGTAGATCATCGTCAAACCACCAGTCTCAATGGCACATGGAACATTATTGTTGATCCCGTCGAACGCGGCTACTATCGCCTCAGCAGCGGCCGGATCAACGATTACGGCTATTTCCGCGACGCCAAACCCGCCGGCAAGGGCGACCGCACCGAATATGACTTCGACACGGCGGAAATGCTTTATGTGCCCGGCGACTGGAACAGCCAGAACGACAAGCTCGATTATTACGAAGGCAACATCTGGTATCGCCGTAAATTTGATTATAACCTCGCGGAGGGGAAACGATTGTTTATTCACTTCGGCGCCGTTAATTATGAAGCGATGGTTTGGCTCAACGGCGAGAAACTCGGCGAGCATCGCGGCGGTTTCACCCCGTTCAACTTCGAGATTACCCGCCTTGTGAAACCCGGTACCAACTCGCTGGTGGTGAAGGTCGATAACCGTCGCCGCGAAGACGGCATTCCCGGCCGTTTCATCGGCTGGTGGATCTATGGCGGCCTGCTGCGGGATGTGACGCTCATCGAAACGCCGGAAACCTTTATTCGCGATTACTTCGTCCAGTTGAAAAAAGGTTCCTCCGACACCATCGCCGGCTGGGTGCAGCTTGATGGCCAAAATCTGGCCCAAACCGTAACGCTGGAGATTCCTCAAATCAATCTCAAACATGCCGGCGCCGCCGATGAAAAAGGTTATTTCGCTTTTGAATGTAAAGCGGAGGGCCTGAGCCTGTGGTCGCCGGAGAATCCCCAACTGTACGATGTTATCGTTCAATCGGAGAAAGACCGCGTTCCGGACCGCATCGGTTTTCGCACGCTGGAAACCCGCGGTACGCAGATTTTGCTCAATGGCAAACCCATTTTCCTGCGCGGCATTTCTGTGCATGATGAGATTGCCGTGCAGCGCGGCCGCGTCACCAGCCGCGGCGATGCCTTGCGGATAGTGAATGACGCTTTGGAACTAGGCTGTAACTTCATTCGCCTGGCTCACTACCCACACAATGAACATACCATTCGCGTCGCTGATGAAAAAGGTTTACTCGTTTGGTCAGAAATTCCCGTTTATTGGGCCATTCAGTTTGAAAATCCCCAGACGTATGAACTCGCCGAGCAAATGCTCACCGAGATGATTACCCGCGACAAGAATCGCGCCTGTGTGGCCTTCTGGTCGATGATGAATGAAACCCAGTTCACCGACGCCCGTAAGGAATTCATCCGCAAGCTCATCGCCAAAACCCGCCAGATGGACGACACGCGCCTGATCGCCGCCGCCACGTACCCGCATCGTCTCAAGAATGGTAATTACACGGTCAAAGATCCCATAATGGAAGACCTCGACGTTATCGGCTGCAACCAGTACATCGGCTGGTATATCGGCAATCCGCCGGACGCCGCCTCGATTGCCTGGGAAAAACACATCGACAAACCTGTCATCTTCAGTGAACTCGGCGGAGCCGCCCTGGCGGGATATTACGCTGATGATGAAACCGCCTGGAGTGAAGAATTTCAGGAAACCATTTACCGCAGCCAGGTCGAAATGATTAAACGGGTGGATTTTCTGGCCGGCTTGTCGCCGTGGGCGTTATACGACTTCCGCGAACCTAACCGCGGCCTCCTGAAGGAACAGGACAAGCACAACCGCAAAGGCATCATCTCCAACCGCGGCCAATACAAAAAAGCCTATTACGTCCTGCAGGACTTTTATCATCAATTAGTGGAAATGAACTAACATTTCTGCGCAAATTTAGTCAAAAAACGCTTTGGCAGCGGTGAAATCAAAGATTAAAAATGAAAATGCAACATCACAAATGAAAATGCCCAAAGGGCAATTCCTCCTGGAAAATCACGATGAGGTGTCTGAAATCGACCGCATCGTTTAGCCAATACATATCTCATCAAACTACATTTTGATTTTGGCATAGTCGTTTTGATATCTGCTTTTTGATATAACACTATGAATACCATGATGTTATCGCAAACCCGCGAAAACAAACCTGCGCTGTAGTACTGATATTGAGAGCTTAAAAGTGCATCTTCATGGTAGCTTGGCAATAATTAATTATTTAATAAGCTTTTGCGTTGAAACACATAACTCCATGCCTATCATATAGTTATATATTTTTCATGCAGAATACCCGTCGCGGCGGAACAGGCGACTCATGGAATAGTAAAAGGATTATATATAGCCTAAAAGGATATATTTTTCAGTTATGGTTGGCTAAATTTTTCAAGTTTGTTATAATAAAGTGTTGTTTCATGGTCGCTTTGAATTTTGCTTCGAGAACTAGAGTTGCAACGCATAAAGAGTTGGCGTAAGGAGGAACGTGGTATGCGTTTTCATGTTCTACCATATTTTTTACTGTGTTTGGGGTTGGTATCCGTTGGCCGCGCGGATTTAATATCGCACTGGCGGCTGGATGAAACATCCGGTGCCATAGCCAGTAATGAAATCACCGGAGCTCCTGCCGGTACGGTGGGCGGAGCCTTGGTGTGGGCTTCCGGACCACGGGACGGAGCGGCCGAATTCAATGGAACAGACACTCACATTTATATTCCCTCGTCCCTTGGCTCTAGCGGCAATTGGACCTGGGCCATGTGGCTGCGCTACGATTCCCTGACAACCGTGGATTATGATTCCATTCTGTCAACCAACGACTGGGCCGTGGGTACGGGAATGCACTGCATACTGCGAAACACCGGCGCTTTTACGGTCGCTCTCTACACCGGTGGACCCGATGAACAACCATCGCAGAGCACGCTGGCGCCGGGAGTATGGCATCATATAGCCTGGACATATGACGCCGCGGCGGCAGAATCCAAATTTTACATCAATGGCAAACTGGATGTAACGCGGGCGGTGAATGTGCCGATACCCATGACTCTGGGGCAAAGCACTCTGGGCGCATGGAATGCGTTTGGATCCGGTTACCAGCGCTGGCTGGACGGTGGAATCGATGATGTGCGCATCTATAATGAAACGCTCACCGCAGCGGATATCGAAGCGTTATATCTGGGACCAACCTGCGCTACGTATCCCAGTCCCGACCTGGACGAACTTGATGTTGCTGCCAGTGCGCTGCTCAGTTGGACAGCGCCGATAAATTTTCCTTCCGGCGCAACCTATGATGTTTACTTTACCAGCAATCCCGATGATGTGCCCAATGCATTACCGCTGGTTAGTAATAATCAGTCCGAAACCACGTTCGATCCCGTTCTCACAATCGGTCGCCCCTACTGGTGGCGGATAGATGTGCATGATCCGAGCGGGCAGACTACCTATACGGGCGCCGTCTGGCATTTTACAACGTTAGGCATCCAGATCACCGAGTCCGATGGTTCTACGGTGGTATATGAGGGGGGCGCTTCAGATAGCTATGAGATGGTCTTGCCTCAACAACCGGCTGCGGGGACAACGGTGAATGTTGCTGCGATACCCTCGAATGCGCAAATAAAGCTGAACAGCGGTTCGGCCGGCCAGACGATTACTATGGTTTTCGACGACCAGAACTGGCAGACCCCGCAAACGGTACATGTTATCGCCGTCGATGATAAAATACTGCACCTGATATCCGACGTGTCTATCAGCCATTACGTCAGCAGTGACGATCCCGTTTATAATTGGGGCGCCTTGCCGGCAGCTTTAACGGTGGATTGCCATGACGACGATAGCTGCGGATTATGGGGTTATAACCGCATGGATTTTAACCGGGACTGCGTGGTGAACCTTGAGGATTTTGCCTTGTTTGCCAGGGATTGGCTTGTAAGCATAGAATAATTTGAAGAAACGAGCGTTAAAGATTATCGCTTCATATTGTCAGAGGATTGCATAATGAGTAAGCAATTAGGGCTGCGCATTTTATTATGTTTGACCTGTTCGTCGCTGGCTGGGGCGGGTCTGGTTCAGCACTGGGCGCTGGATGGGGATACCACCAATGAGATTCCCGGCGGTGTGGGCGGTATTGCTCTCGGCGGAGTAACCTATGCAGACGGCATCCTTGAACAAGCGGCGGTATTCAATGGAACGAATTCCGCTATCAGACTGAACGGACCGCTTTTAGGAGCATCCCAAACGATCACGCTGACCTACTGGGTTTATCCCTTCACCTACGACGCCGGCAGTCATTATGACTCCATCATTTCCACGAATAGCTGGGTAAACGGCTCCATTCACTCGATATTACGTCCCACCGGTGAGGTTGCGACCGTTGTTAACCTGCCGGGTTGCCCGCAGTGGCAAACGGATTCGACGATCCCCCTGAATGCCTGGACGCACATGGGATGGACCTTCGACACCACGGGCGACGGGCTAGTATGCAAATACTATATCAACGGCGTGCTCGACGTAACCAAAACCAGTGATGACTTTGGCGGGGTCGCCATTCCGTTCGGTGCGGCCACCATTGGCGCGTGGTTCGACTGGTTAAATACCTATGTTAGATTCCTCAGCGGCAAAGTGGATGACGTGCGGATTTATAACGAAGTTCTGGAAGAAAGTGCTATTTATCAGCTCTATAGTGAAGGGGCGTTTCCCGATGATTTCGTCTTGATAACGGAGTCGAATGATTCAACGATGGCGGCCGAAGGAGGCCTCACCGACAGCTATCAAGTTGTCTTGGTGCAGTCGCCGACCGCCGGGGCGATCGTCAATGTAAAAGCCGTTCCTGCCGATTCCCAGATTAAACTCAATAATGCTTCCGCCGGCATGGCTATCGATTTGGTCTTTACCGACCAGAATTGGTCCACGCCCCAAACGGTAACCGTCGCCGCGCTGGATGACACCCTCGCCGATCCCGATCATGTTTCTGTGATCAGCCATTTTCTTACCTGTGCTCAGGACCCGCGATTTGACGATCTTCAAGTAGCGCCGCTCGATGTGGCAATTATTGAAAATGATACATGCGGCCTTACGCTGGTTCCCGCCATGGACTTTAATGAGGACTGCCGCGTGGATTTGGCGGACTTTGTCGCATGGGGGAATGAATGGCTCGATTGCACGCAGCCGAATATGCCCGGCAGCAGCAATCGCCTTCTGGATTGGTGGCGCGAGGCGCGTTTCGGCATGTTTCTCCACTGGGGACCGGTAAGTCTGACCGGTTACGAAATCGGGTGGTCGCGCAGCACCAATACGCCCGTGGAAGTTTATGACGCCCTGTATCAGGATTTTAATCCTACCCTTTACGATGCCGCCGAATGGGTCACCATGGCCCGGGCCGCCGGCGTAAAATACATCGTGTTTACCTCGAAGCATCACGATGGCTTCTGCATGTGGGATAGCGCCTATACCGACTATGACATTATGAACACGCCCATTGCCCGTGATTTGTTGGCGGAACTGGCGGATGCATGTAAACAACAGGGGATGCCGTTCAACTTGTATTACTCCATTCTGGACTGGTATCAGCCTGACTATAACACGCTGAACACCATGGGAGGACCGGGTTATACCGTACCTGATCCCGATTTGGACAGATATGTGCAGTACATGAAGAATCAATTGGCCGAATTGAATACCAAGTATGGCCCGCTGGGTGTTTACTGGTTCGATGGCGGGTGGGAAAGTGTCTGGAATCTCCAGCGCGGCCTTGACCTGGATATCTATTGCCGTGGCCAGCAGCCCTCCGTCATCATCAATAATCGCACCATTTGGACCGGTGATTTCTATACGCCGGAGCAGGTTGTCGGCGCGTTTGATATGAATCGTCCCTGGGAAACCTGCATGACGCTGGGTACTCAGTGGGCCTGGAAGCCCAACGATAATATCAAGTCTTTGAAAACCTGCATTCAGACGCTGGTTCAGGCGGTCGGCGGCGATGGTAATTTTTTGTTTAATATTGGTCCTATGCCGGATGGCCGTATTGAGCAGCGACAGGCGGATCGCTTCAGGGAAATGGGCCACTGGCTCAAACATTACGGTGAAACGGTGTATGGCACCCGCGGCGGCCCCTACAAGCCAGGCGCCTGGGGTGCATCCACCCGCAAAGACAATTTAATTTACATACACATTTTGGATAGCACTCAATTGCCGCTGGTCTTGCCGCCCCTGAACAAGACGATATTAAGCAGTTGGGTTCTGACCGGTGGTGAAGCGTCCGTCGTGCAGACTCCGACGAATGTGCTAATCGATGTGCCTGACTATTATCGTCGGGTAATCGATACCATTGTCGTGCTGGAGTTGGATGGGCCTGCGATAGAAATAGCGCCGATAGATACGTGATGATTTGTGCCCGACGTTGAACAGATTGCCGCTTATCCGGCCAGCAAGGTAAAAACCGTAATCTCCGGCCGGCAATTAAACCGCACCCGCCCCAGTCGTCCCAGGCCTCGGTTGACGTAAAGCCGTTTGCCCTGGGCCACCTCGAACATCCCGGCATGATACTGGCGGTTGCGAATCGGCAGGATGGGGGGGCCAAGGAAGGGTATTTTCACCTGCCCGCCGTGCGTATGCCCGCATAGCATAACGGAATATTCATAATTGCCCAAGTGATCAATCGTATCCGGATTATGGGCCAGCAGCAGGCGTAATTCCCGTTGCGGCACGGTGGCGAAGGCGATATCCGGCCGGGCGTCCTTCGCCCAGATATCCCCTAACCCCACCAGCCAAATCCTTTTGTCATCTACCGTTATCGCTTCGGCCGCGTTTCGCAATACCCGCACCCCGGCGTTTTCCAGCCTTTGCGCCAGGTCATCAACATTGCCATTGCCGCCTGATCCCAGGCTGCTGTAAACGCCGTAGTCGTGATTGCCCATCACGGCATAAACGCCCAGTTGAGCCTTTAGTTCCGACAGCAGCTCCGTCACTCGCTCGCGGAACCGCCCCAGGGCGTCATGGGTCACATAATCCCCCGTAAGCACCACAATATCCGGCTTAAGATGATTCACCCGGCGAATGCACCGTTCCAAATACTTGCGGCTTACCGTGGTGCTGCAATGCAGGTCGCTGATATGAATCAGCCGCCGCCCGGCAAAACCTCCCGGCAGTCCCGCCAGAGGCAATTCCCGCTCGACGACTTCCAGCCATTCCGGCTCTATGCCCAGGGCATCCACCGCCGCCCCGGTGCAAAACCCCAGCGTGCCCAGTACCACGCCTTTAAGGAACCGCCTGCGGCTGCGGAACTTACGGCGGTTTATCTCGACAGTACTTGCCGGTTTAACTTTATTTATCATTTGCCCGGAAGGCATCGCGTTACTCGGTTTTAAGGGAAAAACACACCTTTATTACAGCTCGCCGGTAACTACGTCGTCAAAGGCGGGTAGGTTCCAACAATTTTTTCGGCCGGCCGCGGTCCAGCAGCAGCGTCGGCAGGCTTTGCAGCAACCCCCTGGGTACATATAAACTTTCCACTTCGCCGCGGCAGTTATACCAGCACGCCCGGCAGGTATTTCCCCGGCTCCCTTCCCGCAGCCGCTGGACGATGGTTGTCGCATCGTCGCGGTACAGGTTGGCCAC
>CAZOCV010000079.1:3641-15205 GCA_964578395.1 uncultured Pirellulales bacterium | reverse complement strand
TAACTGTGGCGGGCCTGACGCCGGCCGAATGGGACGTTACCATCATCGATGAAAATATGGGGATTCAGGATTTCCAAGCCCTTCCAACCCCGGATTTGGTGGGCATTACCGCCTTTACTTCGCAGTCATGTCGGGCTTATGAAATAGCCGCCGATTTTCGCCGCCGGGGCGTGCCGGTGGTCATGGGCGGCATCCATGCCACCATGTGCGCGGAAGAGGCCCTGAACTATGTGGACGCCGTGGTCGCCGGCGAGGCGGAAAATACCTGGAAAAATGTTTTGCACGATGTTGAGCACCGGCAATTAAAACGTATGTACACCTGCCATCACGCCGACATAGCCCATATTGCTCCGGCTCGGCATGATTTGCTGAGAACCGGCTATACCTTCGGCGCCATCCAGACCACGCGCGGCTGTCCGCTCAATTGCAGCTTTTGCAGCGTATCAGCGTTTAACGGCCACCGATATCGCCATCGGCCCATCGACCAGGTCATCGCTGAATTCAGGCAGATACGCGAAAAACGAATTCTGATTGTGGATGATAATCTGATCGGCACCGCGCCGGCCCATATCAAACGGGCCAAAGACCTGTTTCGGGCCTTGATTAAGGCCGATTTGAATAAGCAATGGATCGGGCAGGTGACGGTCAATATGGCCGATGATGAGGAACTCATGGCTCTGGCGGTGCGTTCCGGCTGTCGCGGCGTCTTCATCGGCTTCGAATCGCCCACACCCGAGGGACTGGCCGAAGTCGGCAAGAAATTCAACCTGCTCAAAGGACGGAATTTTCGCACTTCCGTGCGCCGCCTTCAGCAGCACGGCATTCTGGTGGTGGGGTCATTTATTATGGGCCTCGATACGGATCAGGCCGGAATCGGCAAACGCATCGCTAAAACGGCCAATCAGTACGGCCTGGACATCCTTAACACGCTGTTCCTGACGCCGCTGCCGGGAACCCGCCTTTGGGATAGCATGAAAGCCCAGAATCGCATCGCCGCCGATAATTTTCCCGATGACTGGAAATATTACACCCTGGGATTTCCCACGGCGCTGTATAAACATTTTTCCCGGACGGACATCCTGCGGGAAATGAACGCCTGCGACCGGAGTTTTTATTCACGCTGGAGCATTCTGCGGCGGGTTTTCCGTAATTTTATGCTGCGGCGCCGCCCCATTATAACGCTGGTCAGCAATCTATCCTATCGCAACAATGTTCGGCTAAGCCGAAGAACCTGTAATTCCATAAACTGGCGGGTCGGTAACGATACGCCGATGGATTGAGAACTCCATAACCTCGGTTAAAATACAAGAGATATAACCTTGCGCATCCTGTTAATTCAACCGGAATATTTATCGGAAGCTTTTGGTTTTCGCATTGTCGCCCTGCCGGAACCGCTGCACCTGGAAATGGTCGCGGCGGCCGCACCGGACCATGATTACTCCATTCTGGATATGCGTCTGGACGGTGACCTTGATGCCGCCCTGCAAAACTTCCGGCCGGACATGGTTGCTGTCACCGCCCTGACCCCGGAAGTCTATGCCGCCCGCGACGTGCTCGCCAGGGTCAAGGCGTTCAACCCGGACATCTTCACCCTCGTCGGCGGCCACCATGCCACCCTGTTGCCGCAGGATTTCTTTTTACCGCAGGTGGACGCCGTCGCTCTGGGCGAAGCGGAATTGATGTTTGGCCCGTTAACCGAAGCCCTTGCCGACCACCAGGATTTGCAACATGTCCCCAACATCATCTGGCGGCATCGCAGCGGCGAGTTTATTCGCAATCACCGCTCGAATAACAAGGTGAACATGGCCCTTTTGCCGCTGCCGCGCCGCGACCTGACCGAGGCCTATCGCGATGAATACTTTTTCCTGTTCGACAAGCCGGATACCACCGTAGCCACCTCGCGCGGCTGCCCGTACCGCTGCAACTTTTGCAGCGTTCACGAGTTTTACGGCGGCAAAATCAGCCAAATGCCGCCCGAGCGCGTCCTGCAGGAAATCGCGGCTATCACCACCGGCCATATCACCTTCGTGGATGACAACTTCCTGATGAACCACCGCCGCGAACACGCTATCGCCGACCGGATTAAAGCCGACGGCCTGAACCTGAAATTCTCGCTGGAGTGCCGCACCGATTCCATCGTCCGCCATCCCGAACTGGTGAAAAAATGGGTCGATATCGGCCTTTACGCCGTCCTGCTCGGTCTCGAAGGCGCTTCGGACTCCGTCCTGCAAAACATTAACAAAGCCGCCCACATCGATACCAATAACCGGGCGATAGAAATATTACAACAGAACGGCGTGATTATCTGGGGCGCCTTTATGGTCGATCCGGACTGGACGGAAGACGATTTCAAACAATTGCGTGATTATGTCCATAAAAAAAATATCACCCACACTCAGTTCACTATCCTGACGCCTTTGCCCGGCACACAACTCTACCGCCGCCGCCATGCGGAGCTGCTAACGGACGATTACACCGCTTTTGACACCCTCCACGCCGTACTGCCCACCCGTTTGCCGCTCGAACGTTTCTACCAATGCTTCGCCGACCTGTATCATCAGACGGATATCCAGCCCTATTACAACCTTGTTCGGGACGGAAAAATGACCGTTGAAGATTGCAAACGCGGCAAAAAAATGCTCGACGCCATGGCCGATTGGCAGCGATATCTCGCTAATGACCTCAAAAAGGTCGTTTGAGTCCACAGCACCTCACCGTCCCGCCGGATAAAATACGCCCGTCGCCAGAGGCTCAGAATCATAATGCAGGTGCTTTAGGTCAACTTTAGGCACGAACAACCTCGCGGAAAACGCAACCGCGGCTTACACCGGCAGCGCTGCGCACGGCCCCAAAGCCTGAATGGTCTGCGGCAACAGCGGCCAGACCTCCAGCAGCCGGCGCATATCATCCACGGTTACCGCACGAATGGCGGCAATTTCATCCGCCAGCGGACGATACTCCCGACGATAAACCCAGCCAAACCCCAACGGCACCAGCCGGCCCATCGGCAGTTCGCCGTGCAGCGTGGCGCGGGAAGCAATTTTATTTTTGGCCGCATCGAGTTCCTGTTCGGTTATGCCGTTTTTCATAATTTCATCGTAAACGCGGCGCACCGTTTGCAGCACGCGCGGCGTCTGCTCCGGATCACAACTGACATACGTGTAATAGGCCCCCGCGCCGTCCATGGAATCGTAATCCATATCGGCGCTGTCGGCCAGAGCGGTATCTATCAATTCCCAGTACAGCCGCGAACCGCTGTCATCACCGAGAATATAAGAAAGAATATTCGCCGCGTAACGAAGCTCATCCTGCTCCGGCGGCGCTGCGCACACCAGGCACAAATGCTGGCGCTGAAGCTTGGGGTCATGGCGAACATCGGTCGCTCCACTGCCGGGGGCGGCGCTGAGCGGTCGCTGCGGTTGCGAGGGCCGCCAGTGGCCGCAAAGCTCCTTTGCCTGGGAAACCAGCGACAACCAGTCCAGCCGCCCGGTGCACGCCAGAACGATATTATCTGACGCATACCGGCGGCAAAAATACTCACGCATTTGTCCCGACGTCAGGGCGGTGATGGATTCATTGCTGCCCAGCACGCTCTGGCCGCAGCAATGCCCGCCGAAATGCAGCTTGCGGGCATGATCAATAATATCAAACTGCGGCATATCTTTATACATGGCGATTTCTTCGAGAATGACGCCCTTTTCCACGTTAAAGTCGTCATCCCGCAGCGCCGGCCGCATCAAATCCGCCCATAAGGTCAATACTCGCTGCTGGTATTCCGGCAGTACGGCGGCGAAATACACCGTGTTTTCCTCACTGGTGAAGGCGTTATACTTGGCCCCCATTTCATCAAATTCAAGATTCACTTCCAGGGCGGAGCGCTTGTCCGTTCCCTTAAAGAGCATGTGCTCGAGAAAATGACTCACACCGGCGATGTCGGCGGTCTCATCCCGCGCCCCGGTCCGCACAAAAAATCCCAACGCCAGCGATCGTGCGTGCCCGGATATTTCACCGATAATCGTCAGTCCGTTATCCAGTTGCGTTTGCTTGAATTCCAACTTGAAATCCTTTTATTTTCCTATTGTCATTCCCGCGGAGGCGGGAATCTAGTTTTTTATCCGCAGATAACTCTTCAATGCCTTTGCAGTTCTTTCGGTCCGATGGTCGCAATGGTCATCGGTTCAGGTCGATGCTCTCGTGCGAAAGCGACAACGGCATCGAGAGAAATAGCTTCAATGGCGGCCTCGAATTCATCCAGGCTGCGCACCCGGCCGAAATGATAATAATCCCGCGCCGCCGCTCCGGCCCGCGCAGTGGTGGCTTCGCCCTGCATAATCAGCGACGCCCGCAGGCCCACTTTGGCCCGCTGGAGTTCTTCCGGCGTAATGCCGTCCGCCAGGCGGCGCAGCTCCCCTGCCGTGACATCCAGCGCTTCCTGGGCCTTGTCGGGCGAACTGCCCACGTAGCCTTGCACCGCGCCGGTCGAACCGATAACCTGATGGCCGACGGAAACGCTGTAGCACAAACCGCGTTTTTCCCGCACCTCCGTGAAAAGCCGGCTGCCCATGCCGCCGCTGAGCACGCCCACCGCCGCCATCGCATTAAAAAAATTGGAATCGTTATAGCCCACCGAAGGATACATCAACCCGATATGCACCTGAGCGCCCTGATTGGCCTGATGCACCGACGCCGCCGGAACCGCGCCCAGCTTCAGGACAGGCGCTTCCGGGCCGGTCCAGCCGCCAAAGGCCCGCTGAACTGTTTTCCGCAGCCGGTCATAATCCACATTGCCCGCTACGGCTAAAATCGCGCCGCGCGGTGAAAAATAGCGCTGATGATGCCCGCGCACATCATCCGCCGTCAACGCCTGCAAATGCTCCGCTGTGCCGGGACTGGGATTGCTCCATGGCGCCGGCAGATAAGCAGTATGCGTCAGCAGGCCGATTTTCTGCCGCGGTTCATCCTCCAGCGACGCCAGTTCCTGCAGGGCCAGCGCCCGGCTGGTCTCAAAGTCATTATCGTGTAAATGCGGCTGCCGTAGCACCACGGCATACAAATCCAAAACTTCATAAAGATTATCGCCCAGCAAGGCCCCGCTGAATAACGTATGCTGCAACCCGACGTTTTCCTGGCGTTGCAGACCCAGGCCGTCGAGTCGGTCGTTAAGCGCGCGATTGTCAAGGTTGCCGGCGCCCTTGAAGGCCAGTTCCGTCAGCACCGTCGCCATCCCCAGCCGGTCCGCCGGGTCGTAAGCCGCCCCGCAACGCATGATTAGGGTAAACGCCGCGCTGGACACTTCGGCCATTTTTACCCCCACCACCGTCAGGCCGTTAGCCAACGTCTCGATCATCACATGATTATTGTTCGCCATAAACCATTTCCCAAAGGTTGGTTAGAACATTGGGCCAAAAACATTATTGTACCGCCTTTGGCTGGCTTGAAAAGTCTTAAAAATACTTATCCACCAGCAGACCCAGTTTCTGCCGCACTTGCGGCGCGACGCAGGATTTGTCAGACCATATGGCCATCTCCAGCGCTTTGTGGTGTTCGCAGGGTTTTGCCAGCAAATCACCGGCGGAGGCAACCGCGGCACGGATGAGGGTAATGGCATTTTCGGTGGCGGCATTCAAATTGGCGATAATTTCGGCCATAAGGCTGTGCTTATCGACGTCGCCGGCGTGTTCCCGCCAGCAATCGTAATCCGTCGGCATCGCCACCAGGGCGTAACACATTTCGGCCTCGCGGGCGAGTTTGGCTTCGGGCATACACGTCATGCCGATAAGGTGTCCGCCCATCTGCCGGTGCAGCAGCGACTCCGCCCGCGTACTGAACTGCGGCCCTTCCATGCAAATGTATGTGCCTGCCCGATGCACCGTCGGCCTGTCGGAGCTTGTGCCGGTAAACAGCTTTTGGGCCGCAGCCAACAGGTGCGCCCGCAACTGTTCGCAGAAGGGATACGCAAAATCAACATGAACGGCTATGCCGCAATCAAAAAATGTTTTCTCGCGTTTATAGGTGCGGTCGATGACCTGATCGCAAATAACCAAATCGCGTGGGGCAATATCCTCCACCAGCGACCCTGTGGCCCCGCTGGCAATGATGTGCGTAACTCCAAGCTGCTTGAGGGCATGGATATTGGCCCGGTACGGCACGGTGCTGGGGTTATACAGGTGGCCGGGACCATGGCGGGACATAAACGCTATGGGCACGCCGTCCAGTTCCGTGGTGATTATCGGCCCTGAAGGCTTGCCAAACGGGGTATCGGGAAAATGTTCCTGTCCCTTCGTTTTCGCCGCCAGCGCCGCTCCCAGGCCGCTGCCGCCGATGATTCCGATGCGTCCTTTATTTTTGGTCATGGGTACTCCGTCTTGCAATGGCATAAAATCCAATAACTTCATTGTTATTGGATACTTGAAAACCGATTTTTAACCGTTATAATTTGCTGTTTATAAATCAGCAAGAATTTTCAGGGCTATTATGAGCGAAAATCATAAACATCATCATCCGCTATTGACCGAACTCAAAGCACATATCCCCTTTACGCTTTTCGGGTCGCTGCTGGGCGTGATATTCATGCTGAGCCTGAAAAACGTGCTTACCGGGCGTTCAGGCGAAATTATGTTCAATATTTTCCACCCGGCCCACGTATTGCTCAGCGCCTGGGTGACAGCGGCCTTATTCCGAATCCATAGTAAAAAAACGGGGATTATCGCCCTGTTGATTATCGGCTGGGTAGGCTCTATCGGTGTGGCCACCATCAGCGACAGCGTTATTCCCTATGTGGGCGAGTGGATTCTCGGTTTTGAAGTCCATCCGCACGCTCACGGGGCAAGCGAACATGAGCATGAACATCCGGCCGCGCCACATGACCATTCGGCCGTCGCGGATGAACACCACCACGATGATTTGGCCGCATCAACTTCGGAAAAACATGCCCGGCCGGGCTGGCATATCGGTTTTATCGAAAGCTGGTATATCGTTAATCCCGCCGCTATTTTAGGAATATGTCTGGCAATGGTTTGGCAACATACCAAATTATCCCACGCTGCGCACGTTTTGTTGAGCATCTGGGCGTCGCTGTCGCATATTCTCATGGCTATCGGCGGCGAAGTCAGCGCGATGCAATGGGCGGGCGTCATTTTGTTCCTGTTTCTGGCCGTATGGCTGCCGTGCTGTTTCAGCGATATCGTTTTCCCGATGCTGCTGATTAAAGACCCGTCCCAGCGTCCGGCCTGCTGCCATCATCACCACTAATCCGGCCGCGCCTCTCTCTGCCCGTTACAATCGCTACAATTCATCCCCCCCTTACATATTTTTATCTGTATATCTGCAAATAATTACAATTATGCCCGCCTTTGTTTGCTCTCGATTTGCCTGAATCGTATCTTAATGGTGGAGGTCGAAACGAGACGCTGACCATAAGAGCTTAAAATTTGGTGTTTATTCTTGCCCTGGATCGGGGCCCTGGCCTGGCTGCCTCCTACAGGCCGGGGCCCCACTTTTTTTATTTTTCGATATACTGCAATTCCCGCACGCCGTAGCGCTGCTGAATTTCCGTGTCGGCGGCGGGCAGTTGGGCGCGGGGCAGGACGATGGCGGGGTTGGCCATTTCCAGTTCTATCACTTCATAGGGAGAATCGGGATTATCCTGGCGGGCGGCGAGCAAATCGGCCAGTGAGCCAATCTCGCGGCCATTATAGGTCTTGACCACTTTTTGAAACACATCCTGATAACCGAGGTTAATGTCATGGGGCAGGACGAAACTGAGGATAATGATGTCGCGGCGTTTTTGGGTGGGTTTACAGGCCTGCTCGTCAAAATAACGCAGCATATGGGGATCAATCTTTCCGCTCCAGTTGTCGCCCCACTGCGACATATAGGGAAGCGTTAATTGCTGCAGCACCACGCCCCCGACCACCATATACTGGGGCCGCCGGTCAAAGGTGGAAAAAGGAATCAGCATGTCATCCGTAATGATAGGTTTCACATCGACCAGCAGCCGCTGCTTCTGGCCGTCGCGCCAAACCTCGAAGGCCAGAATATCGCCCACCGAACGTGACGTAATCAGGTAATCGAGAAAAAGCCGCTCGTAGTCGGGGTGGCGAAACCGGCCATAGGCATTAATTTCAAAGTTTTCGATGGAAAGCAAAACATCCGAACGCTTCAGCACATCGCTGCCGGTGCCGAGGTGATACACATCCTTGATAATGCAGCCGTGCGTCAGATTTTCCGGCATTTTCAAATACGCCCGTCGCGCGGGATCGAGCAATTCATCGTATTCAAAACCCACAGCGCCGATGCCCACAAATTTATCATCGGCGACATCGAACAGAAATCGCTCAATCACTTCGCCGGGAATCAGACGAACCTGATTCTTATCGGAATCCGCCTGACCGGCGATACCCATCGGCTCCGTACCCAGACAGTAAAGCTGGCCGGCCCCGCCGGGTTTGGAAACGTTCGCCACGGGAAAGCACAACTGGTCATGAAAAGATGTCGCCGCGCGAACCACGGCGGCTTCATCGAGAAAACCGCGGCCGGTATAAACCTGACCGCTCTGGCTGAGCCAGTACGCCGTGACCGTTGCGCCTTTGCGATACGCCTTGCTGAAACGAACCGCTTTGAGCGGCCGACCCAGCACTTTTTTATCCAGCTCCAGCAGGCATAAGTTGCTGTCGTAATCAACAAACTTGATACGAGTGGGAATAAACTCATTCTGCCCGAAACGGCGGGCTTTGATATCGGACGCTTCGCGCACGTTCCAGGCCGTCGTCAGGACGGTGTTCTCCCCCACCGCCGTGCCGCAGCAATCACGCGTAATAAGGTCGCCCGGCTTCCAGGGCTGGCTCTGGCTGTAGCTCTGGGCCGTAACCGTAAGAAAAAGACACGACGGCTGGAGGCTGTTGGACAGGTCTTCCGGCATCTCCTCCGCCCCGACGGATACAACCCAAATCGCCGCCAGCATTGCTGCTACTAATAAACGTTTGCTATTTATCATAAAAAACCTCGTAATTGTTGATTTATGCCTTCTTCATGCCACCTGCACACCGCCGCGCCCACCCGCTATTGCAGACGAGAGGTATCCGGCAGGTGATATTTTTCCTTGATGAGCGGCTGGCGCTGCCGGGCCTGCTCCACCGGAAGCACCAGCGGTAAATCGTGCCCGGCGAAAGTGATTTGTATGTATTCGCCCTGGGCAGTTTCCAGCGCCTGATGGATATCTTTCAAATCATGAACTTCGTTATCGTTTATTTTCGTCACCAGTCCCGAATCGTAATCAGAGATATACGCATTCAGTTCATCCGGCAGAATCGTCGCCATAATGACAAATTCCGTCCGCCGGGCATCGACCTCAAACTGATTGGCGTAGCGAAGCAGGTAGCGCAGATGCGGCGGCAGATCTGTCGGCCAGGAGCTGCCCCATGTTTCCAGCAGATTGCGCGTGATGGGCATAAACACCAGCCCGGCATAGGTGACATAACGCGGCGGATCATCGTATTCCCGTGAATAGTTCAGCACCCCGCGATTAAGCGCCACATCCACTTCGACCGTCTGCTTGCTGCCGTCACGATAAAACGTTACAGGATACTTTTCCCCGATCTGCCGCTGCTCCACCACTTCACCCATGTCCAGCGTCAGACCATGAATTTTTACGTTGCCGTCATTATCGATATCATAACCGTCGATATTGACCAGCACATCGCCCTTCTCAAACAACTCACGGGCGGAACTGCCCAGCAAGGTATCGATAACCACCACGCCCTGCTGCTGATCGGGCACCTTCAAATAGCGCCGATAGCTGTCGCTGTGCAGCCCGGTAAAGGTGCTCAAACCCAGCGAACCAAAACCATCGTAGCGGCCATCCGCGACATCGGCCAGAAAGTGCCGAATCACCGTGGCGGGAATCATGTAGCCGATATTGTCCCCCTGACGCAGGCCCTGAAAGGCGACGCCGACGACTTTATCATCCTGGATGACCGGCCCGCCGCTGTTGCCGGGATTAATCGCCGCATCCGTCTGTATCACCAGATGCGAATCCGCGCCGCTATGGCTGTAAAAATCCATCTGGATACGGGAAACCACGCCCTTGGTGACGGACAAATCCTGCCCGCCCATCGGGAACCCCACCGTCAGCACCGTGGAATTGGCCAGAGGAATCCCGCCGAGGTCCAGAGGCTGCATATCGTCATAAAATCCCGGATTCATCACCTCCAGAATCGCTAAATCGCAATCATGGCCGGCAAAAACCACCCGCGCGATATACCTTTGCGCCTGGTTTTGCTTCTTTATCTCGATGTAACGATGATCGCTGACATTGTGGGCATTCGTCAGGATACGGTTGCCCTCAATGATAAAGCCGGACCCCACCCCCTGACGCATGGATTCCTGCTGCCAGGGCTGATCATAATTCCAGCCCTGTTTGGCCACTCGTATCAGCACCACGCTTTTATCGAAATATACCTGCTGCTGGCTTTCGGCCCATGAGGGAAAAAACATCAGGTCCATCAAAACCACGGTAAAACTCAAATAACCTGTCTTTCGCATAACCTGGCTTCCATAATAAGGTTGTGATGACGCATAAGTTCGCTTGCTGCGGCAGGATTAATCCATCCCAGCGTTTGTGGTATTCTAAATGAGCTTGTCGGTCCTGTCAAAGACATAGCCCAAAACGGAATTTTTATGCCAATTTTTGACAACATGGCTTTTGTAGGGTATTATTACTATTGAGTGATTTTCGATGAACGTTTTCAATATACTTTGACGGAAAACGTCATGGTTCAATTGCCGCAATTCTGATAGTTGCCGCTTCTAAGGCTTTGTCGCTCAACATGTTATACCAATATCGCCGCGACTGCCGCCCATTTATATAATAAAAATCTGGTTTGCAGTAATTTCTTGACACTATTCAGTATTTCAGGTTATATTTATATTATCTTGCATGCGCCGGTCTGAGGCGCAAGGTTTTGTTGACAGTTTACCGGGTATTTTGAAAGGTTGGGAAACTGGTTGCAGAACGCATTTTTACAACATCGTCATCCTTTCAGCAAACCGTTCGGTTAAGTTTCGATGGTTTTGTTTAGCAAATCAACATCCGCCGTTTGTGGCGGCGGATAAAATGTATCTTTTTTAATAGTAGGAGGTCGTAACATGAAGAAAACGTTAATGTTGTTAGGGCTGATAGCGATTCTGGCAGGAACCGCTTTCGCCTCGCCGTATTTTGCGACAAGCACATACGAGCAATGGGAGGAACTGCTGCTGGCGCCCACGCCGGGAATGAATCACATTGAGCCGCTGTTACCGCATGAATGGGATTCATATATGATGCTATGGCGTGACCATACCCTGGAAGGCGCTCCCTATCCGGCGACGACCTTTTTGCCGCCAACGTTGTATGTTTCCGAATTTGGCTCAGGCGGCACTCCGGAAATCCTGCCGTCGGATGCCGGCCTGGTCATGGTTTGGGGTGATGGCGGTATGGGCGGAGATTACCCCCCCGGTGAATACGCCAGCGCCTGGAAGTTCCAATATGGCCTGGACCCGGACTTAACCAACAAAATCATCAAAGT
>CAZOCV010000079.1:0-3541 GCA_964578395.1 uncultured Pirellulales bacterium | reverse complement strand
GTGGATTTTATCGTCGATGAAAATGCTCAGTGGATTTTCGGCCCGCTGCCGGTTCCGCCGGACGGTACTCCGGTTTTTGCGGGGATGTGGAACTATTGGCATGATTTGATTGTCCTGCCCAATCAGCCCCAGGCCTACAAAGGCACGTATGTAAAGTACAGCCAACCTATCGAAGAAATTGAACCGGGATGGATTCTGGGCTGGGATGAAGCAAGCACCTATCCTGTGGACGGCGTGGCGGGATATCCGATTATGGCCGATGATTTCCCCTGCAAGGATGAACGACCCATTACCGATTTCCACTGGTGGGGTTCGTTCGTGGGCTGGAATCATCCCTATTTTCCGCCCATCGTTCCCCGCGCCTTCCATATCGCTATCTGGACGGACGTGCCGGCCGGTGCGGATCGCCCCTACAGCCATCCCGGCACGGTTGTCTGGGAACACGTTTGCGACAATTGGGTATGGAATTTCGCCGGCTTCGATGTACCGCCGCTGACGCAGGAACCGCAGCAATTTTACGAAAACGAAGCCTGCTTCCAGTTTAACCAGCTTCTCAGTGAAGTTGACTGGTTCTTCCAGGAACCCGGCGAGCACATTTACTGGCTGAGTATTGCCGCCATTTACGATCAGGGTGAAATACCGCAATATCCGTGGGGCTGGAAGACACGGCCGCATAAATTTATGGATGACGCCGTGAGAACGTATATGGCCCAGCCCTGGCCGCCGGTTATTGGCGCGCAATGGATTGACGGCGTTCCCGTCGAACTGGAAGGCATAAGCTGGGATTTGTCCTTTGAAATCACCACCAACCAGCCCGGTTATTGCGATAACCCCATACCGGGCGATTTTGATTGCAACAAAATCGTGGATTTGGTGGACTTTGCCACGTTCGCCAGCAACTGGCTAACGGTCGTTCCCTAAAATATCTGCTTCGCACTGAGCCTGTGAATGCAGGCTCAGGAAGGGGAGAAAAGCGTTGGTGCACCTCCGTATCCTGCAAAGGATACGGGGGTGCGTTTTTTTTTCGCGGGATACAAACTATAATATTTATTCCGGCGGCGGCTGAAAGCGCCATCGGCCAACAGGCAATCCGGCGAAACGATTCAAGGCTACGGCCTGATAGGTCAGCCAGACGATCACTCCGGCCATAAGGACGATGTTGGCAATACTCGTCACAGCGCCGATGGCCACCACCAGCGCGCTGGCGCAGGCCGGCGGATGGGGGCAATCCAGGCGAACCATCAGCAGTCCTCCCAATCCCAGGGCCAACGATGCCGACAACATCAGCGGCCAGCCGTTCTGGTCGATGCTGATGGTTTGTTCGGTCAATAAACTCGTTAATCGCCACGCCGCATAACCCGACGCCAGACACACCCAATGTCCCATAATCACGCTACGCGGCGCGGCGGGCTTGGATAGCGGCATACTGAATAATATAAACGAGCTTGGCCCCAGCGCCGGAAACACCAAAGGCAAATCCGTCAGCCAGGTAAAGAAACTCAGCACCAAAATTCCCATCGCGGCGTTTACGCCGGTAACAACGGATACGACGTTGCGCTCGCCGAAACGGGACAACAACGCCGGTGTGGTGAACCGGGCGTGCCAGAGCTGCCAGCGGGTTTTCCAGTTAAGCTGAGATTTTGCTTTCATGGTATTTATCTTCCGTCCGGCGGCGGCGTCCGATAATTGACGCAAACATCATTTTCCTTTCTATTGACATCGGCGTAAAAACGCCGCGAAAGCAGGTAAAAAACAAAAAGCACCCCGCCCTATCGGCCAAAACTCAAAAATACCTCCCGGAAATCCCGCAAAGTCCATCTCCATATAAGCCGATGATAATGAACGATAAGCATTCAATAAATGCCTGTTCCGATAATTGTTGAGGCAAATTATGGATAATCCCATTAAAGAAGCCGTTGACCAGTTGTTTTACGGCCCCGATGCGAAAACCGCCGGTGTCGAAAAAACTTCGGAAAAAAAATCCGCGACTCTGACGTTAACGCCGGAGAAGGAAAAGGCCAAAGGCAGAAAAAAAGATAAAAAATCGCCGCCCCCCGCCAAAGCACAAAAAGACCGTTACCATGACAACGGAAAGCTCAAAAATGAATTCTACGAAAAAGAACTGGCGCGGCTGCAGGTGGAACTGGTCAAGCTTCAGGAATGGATTCGCCACACGAGTCTGAAAGTCGTGGTGCTTTTCGAAGGCCGCGACGCCGCGGGCAAAGGCGGCGTCATCAAGCGCATCACCCAGCGGCTCAATCCGCGTATCTGCCGCGTGGTCGCGCTGGGCACGCCCACCGAACGCGAAAAAACGCAATGGTACTTTCAGCGTTATGCGCCCCATCTGCCCGCCGCCGGTGAAATGGTGCTCTTCGACCGCTCGTGGTATAACCGCGCCGGTGTGGAGCGCGTAATGGGTTTCTGCACCGATGAGGAATACGAGGAATTTTTGCGCTCCTGCCCGGAGTTTGAACGGATGCTGATTCGTTCCGGCATTACCCTGATTAAATACTGGTTCAGCGTCAGCGACGAGGAACAGGAAAAACGTTTTCAGGCCCGCCTGCATGACCCGGTCAAACGCTGGAAACTCAGCCCGATGGACCTGGAATCGCGCAGCCGCTGGGTGGATTACTCCCGCGCCAAAGACCTGATGTTTGCCTACACCGATATCAAACAGGCGCCCTGGCACGTCGTCAAGGCCGACGACAAGAAAAAAGCCCGGCTCAATTCCATCGCTCACCTGCTCAGCCAGTTCGCCTACGAAGACCTTACTCCCGAACCCATAAAGCTGCCGCCGCGCCAGAGCGATTACGGATACATCCGCCCGCCGATTAACGAACAGGCCTATATCCCGGAAGTCTATTAACGGCTTCTTTTTCCCAATCGTATTTTATCCGTCGGACAAAACCGCGTAAGCCGGTTAGTCGGCCTGCAGCCATTCGGCCGCCAGCGCCGCCAGGTCGGCGGGATTGACATAATAATCGCGGTCAATATCCTGGGTGAAATACACATTTTCAGCATAACCGGTGCAGCCGCTGCCGCTGGTGCGATCATTGCAGATGAGCCAGTTCTGGCACAATATGGCCACATCGGGCAGATTGATGACGCCGTCCTGATTGAGATCGCCGGGCCGATGCAATGCGTAAATGTCGCCCGCCTGCACCGCGGCGGTTAAGGCCCAGACATATCCGCCGCCATCAGCGACATAAACCGTACCGTCGGCGCCAATCACCGGCTCACTGAGAACACTCATGCCGTCGAACCGGGTAAGTAAATAACCATCGGGATGCACCACGTACAACGTGGCGTCTTCGCCGGCGGCGTAAATCAGGCCGTCGCTGCCGACCGCCAGAGAGAAGCCGCCCGTCATGCCCAGCCGCAGCGTCCACAAAAGCGATCCTGTCGGCGACACCGCCCGCAGCAGCGGGTCATCCATACTGACATAAATCGTGCCATCCGGCCCCAGCGCCGGCTCCGTCCAGATTTTGGCTTTAGGCCAGGCCCCGTCCAGCAGATTCAGGGTCCAGTTTACAGAACCATC
>CAZOCV010000078.1:11974-15225 GCA_964578395.1 uncultured Pirellulales bacterium | reverse complement strand
CCGAAGCCATGACCCCGGAATTCAAGAGCTACGCCGAACAGATTATCCGTAATTGCCGGGTGCTTTGCGAGGAATTACTGCGTAAGGGGTTTCGGCTCGTCACCGGCGGCAGCGACAACCATTTGTTGCTGGTCGATTTACGCACCTACAACGCCGACCTGACGGGCGCTATGGCGGAAAACTGGCTGCATGATGCGGGTATTGTGGTCAACAAGAACCTTATCCCTTTCGACCCCCGCCCCAGCGGCGAATGCAGCGGGATCCGCATCGGCACACCGGCGGTAACCACGCGCGGCCTCAAGGAAGTCCACATGAAACTCATCGCCGACTGGATCGACCAGACGCTCAGATCCGGCGGCGACGACAAGACCGTTTCCATGATTCGCAACGAAACCGCTGAACTGGCGCGGGCGCATCCGCTTCCGGGCTAAAAGGCCATTAACTCTGTTAGATCGACGTGGGCTGCCGACCCCTAATCCACTCTCTTTGGTCGTTGCTTAGGGGAAACACAGGCGTCCTCGCTTGTGATTCGTTAAACAAAAGGCACTCGTGGGATCTCAAGCGGAACGGTCGAGCGGTATTGCCGACCCACTACAACGCAGCGAGAAAGGACAATTTTTAACTTGACTTTTTGTATAACTTAGGCTATACTTTATAAATGGCGAGCGATAAACGATTCGGCGTTGTTAAAAAGATGCTGGAGAAAAAAGGGTATCGACTGGTTCGAATCTCCGGTTCGCATCACATATTTGAAAAGCCAGGAGCCGAGTTATTTGTCGTGCCGGTACATGATGGAAAGGTTAAGCCGTATTATGTCAAGCAAATCGAAAAAACTGGATAGGCCGTTCGATATCAAAACACTGACCAAAGCCAAAAAGATAGTAACACAATATGAAGTGATTATGTCTTTTGAAAATGGTCAATGGTATGGCAAGGGAGTGGAAATGCCCACGGTTTTCGGGGGGGGAAAGACACCTAACGAGTGCATGGAAAGCACCAGGGAGGCTCTGGTGGCGGCGGTGGCTTATTTGTTGGAATCCGGTCGGCCGGCGCCATTACCCGCCAGTAAGGGCAACCGAACCGAACAGGTCAATATTCGATTATCGGCTGAAGAAAAGGCCATATTGAGCGCTTCCGCCAAATCCAAAGGCTATCGTGGCATTGGAGATTATATCCGGGCTAGCGCCCTGGCTTTCAAATAATCTCAAAAATGGGAAAGAGTGAGGGCAGTCCGCCTGAGGCGGACTCATCACGTTTGGGCAATACGCCTTACGGCCAGAGCGCAAACAGTATTCGTTACACCGCAGCGCCGAGCCTTAGCCAGACGCTCACGCCACGAATTTTAGCATTGCCAAAATACCAAAACCGGCGTAACCTTAAGGTATAAAAGAACTAAAGGTAAAGGATCTGACATGCAGGCAGCGCTTATTGGTTTAACGCAATCGGGAAAAACCACCCTTTTTTCCGCCGTTACGGAAGGACACCGTCACGCCGGGGCGGCGGCCGGACATCACACGGACAAAGCCGTGGTAAAAGTGCCCGATATCAGACTGGGCGTTTTGGCGGAAATATACAAACCCAATAAGACCACCCACGCCACGATTGAATTCCTTGACCTGCCGGGACTAAGTTTCGTTGATGAAGCCCGACGGCAGGAGGCTCGGCGGACGGTCGCCCAGGCGCGGCAGGCGGATATGCTGGTATGGGTGGTGCGAGCGTTCGCAAACTCACAGGTAGCCGCTTACCGTGATCGCTTGAACCCCGCCGCCGATTATGAGGAACTTAAGACCGAACTGCTGCTGGCTGACCTGGAGCTAATCGCCAACCGCATCGAAAAACTGGAAAAATCCATCACCAAACCCACGCCTCACGTTCAGCAGGATAAAGCCGAACTCGCCCTGCTGCGGCGCTGCCATGAAGCGGTGGAGGCCGAACGTCCTATCAGCAGCGTTATCGGTTCGCCCGAAGAAGAAAAGCTGCTCCGCAGTTTCGGCTTTCTGACGCTCAAGCCGCGGACAGTGGTGGTCAATGTCGGTGAAGAAGCCATCGGCAAACCGGCGGCTCTGAGTACCGAACAGACGGGTTGCGACACACTGGCTCTTTCAGCGGAAATCGAAGCGGAAATCGCCGCCCTCGACCCGGACGACCGGGCCGCCTTCATGGCGGACATGGGACTAACCGATAGCGCCAAGGACCAACTTATTCGCATCTGCTATCATGCCCTGCATCTGATTTCCTTTCTGACTGTTGGCCCGGACGAGGTTCGCGCCTGGACCATCCCGGCCGGCTGTCCGGCGGTGGAAGCGGCCGGAGCCATCCACTCGGACATCCAGCGCGGCTTTATCAGAGCCGAAACCGTTCACTATGATGATTTCATCGCCGCCGGCAAAGACATGAAAAACGCCAAAGCCGCCGGCAAAATCCGTCTCGAAGGCAAAACCTACACCGTCCGCGACGGCGACATCATCAACTTCCGCTTCAATGTATAAATGAACGCTGTTGCCGCACTTTGTTCGTTAACGTAAAATGTTTACAACAAGCGGTTTTAGATAATCTTTTATTGACCGACACCTTCCTTGTCGGCTGCCGCGAGGGAGATTACAATACACGCTCGTGAATAGCACAGTGATTATAGGGCGATTAGCACGATTAAACCTTTAATCTCCGACAACTTGAATGCCGTGAAAACACTGGCGGTTCGTCTGCCGAACTGGGTCGGGGACGTGGTGATGGCTACACCGGCACTAACAGCTTTGCGCGGACGGTTTGCGGGGGCGAAGATGGTGGGCGTTATGCGGCCGGGGTCGCGCAAAATTATTGGGAACGGGCCGTGGTTTGATGAGATTATGGCGGTGGATGACCGCAGCCTTAGTGGAATGGCACAGTTAACGAAGGAGATTAGACAGCTCCGGCCGGACTTGGCGGTTTTATTGCCCAATTCGGTACGTTCTGCACTGCCATTCTGGCTGGGCGGCGTGCCCCAGCGAATCGGCTACCGTCGCGACGGGCGGGGGTGGCTGATTACCGACGGACCGACGCCGCCGCGCAACAACCCGCCAAAGACCGGCTTCACCCCCCTGCCGATGCACGGCTATTACCTGGAACTATGCCGCTGGCTGGGCTGCGCCATCGACGAAACCTTGCGGCCGCGGCTTTATATCAGCCCCTCAACACAGCAGCGTGCGGATGAATTGCTCCGTGGTTACGGGATTATTGAAAACGACATGGTCATCGGCCTCAATCCCGGCGCG
>CAZOCV010000078.1:9930-11874 GCA_964578395.1 uncultured Pirellulales bacterium | reverse complement strand
GCCCCGTGCCACAAAAAAACCTGCCCGACGGACCATCGGTGCATGAAAGACATTACTCCGGAAATGGTGCTTGCCGCCACCGGGGAACTTATGGAACAATCTGCGGCTGTGAGCAAAACTCTAAATTCTAATTCCTAAATCCTAAACAATTTTCCAATGTCTAAATTCAAATTTGCATGTTCAGCCTTTATCATACCCGCGTCAGTAAGCATCAGAAAAAGAATGCTGGATTCCCGCTTTCGCGGGAATGACATTCGGATATAATAATTTATATGAACCCAACACATTATCGCGATATATTTAACAGCTTAACGACTAATAATATCGACGCCGCCCGGCTCGAACAACTCGCCCGGCAGGTGGCTTATTCTTTCATTGACCATTGCTACTTCGACGACCACGTGGAACCGGCGTACATCGACCTGTTGTGCGACCTGGCCACGCAAATGCCCGATAAACAACTCAACCGCATCGGGGCGGCGGCTTTGTTCGGCGTGGTTATCGAACGACTTTGCGACGATTACGAAGATTTTTGTTTTAACACCTATAACCGCGTCATGACGCAAATTTTGAGCTATTGCCGCCGCCTCGGCGAAGGCGAAAAACTTGATGTGCTGCTCCGCCGCTTCCGTCTGCATACCGCCCGCGACATCTCCGCGCGCGCCGAGCAGGTGCATCGCCACAAATATACCTGGGACACCTCCATCGAACTGGACCGCATCGTGGTGCTTTCGCGCATCACCATCGGCGCCGACGTCGCTATTACCAGCGTTATCGTGCAGCGATTGCAGGATATGTATCCGCAGGCTGAAATAATTCTTGTCGGACCGGAAAAACTCGGCCAGTTGTTCGACGCCTGCCGGAACGTCCGCATCCTGCCGCTGAATTACACGCGGCGCGGCGGGCTGGTGGAACGATTCGAGGTCTGGAATGATGTGCTGGATATGCTTTCACCTTACACGACGGGCGATGCGGCCCCGCGCACGCTGGTCATCGACCCTGACTCGCGCACCACGCAACTGGGACTGCTGCCCCTGACCAGCGGCAATAATTACCTTTACTTCGACAGCCACCGCGATTCCTTCGCCGCGATGGCCGAACTCACCAACGAATGGCTGGATGACGTTTTCGGCGGAGGTAATTTTCGCTACCCCGCTGTCTGGCCCGCGGCGCATCACCAGAAAGCGGCGTATGACCTCTTGCACCGCCTGCGCCAGGGAGGTTGTCGCCACGTCGTAACGGTGAACCTCGGCGTCGGCGGCAATTCGCTTAAATCCCTGGGTCTGCCCTTTGAGCAAAAACTGATACCGGCGTTGCTGTCGCAGCCTGACACCGTGGTCATCCTTGATAAAGGTTTCGGCCCGGAAGAGGCCCGGCAGGCCGCTACCCTGCAGCAAGCCGTCAGGGAGCATAATCATCCGACCTGTGAGGCTGATTTCAGCGTTTGGCCCGGCGACGCCATGAAACACGGACTTTTGACAGTAAACTGCACCATCGGCCAAATGGCCGCCCTCATCGGCCAGGCGGATGAGTTTATCGGCTACGATTCCGCCTGTCAGCACATCGCCGCCGCCCAGGCCAAACCAACGATTACCGTTTTCGCCGGCACCAACCACCCGCGTTTCGTCCGCCGCTGGCGGGCGTGCGGCCCGGCCGCCACTAAAATCGTACACGTGGACGCCGCCGGCCGCGAAAACCATAACGACCTCGCCGGCGTCGTCGAACGCGTCATGCAGGAACGAAGCCAAAACTAAAAGCAAAATATTTTAGCCACGAATGGACGCGAATAGACACGAATTTTTAATAAAACGATTGCATGGCTCATGTTTTTTTATCTTCTTTTATTGTTTTATTCGTGATAATTCGTGTTAATTCGTGGCAAAAAAAAAATAATTACAAATAACTATTTATGAAAATACTATTCATATATCCCAACAGCGGCGC
>CAZOCV010000078.1:8139-9830 GCA_964578395.1 uncultured Pirellulales bacterium | reverse complement strand
GCCCTGTTCCATCCTGAAGCCATTCTGGAAACCGGCTTATTCGACTACGTCTTTCGCGGCGAATGTGAAGACGCCTTCATCGAATTTATCGACCGCCTCGCCCGCCGCGAAACCATCGCCGACGTTCGCAACCTGGCCCTTATCCACGAGGGCAAGATTCGCATCAATCCCGTCCGACCGCTGCCGGTGCTGGCGAACCTGCCGCCCAAGGCTTATGACCTGATGGATTTTCAGCGGCTCATCGACGCCAAAAACGGCTGGGTCGGCCTTATGGCCTCGCGCGGCTGTCCGTTTTCCTGCACCTATTGCTTCAACCACCAGATGACCAGCATCTACCGCCACGACCTTGATTGTTCCTTCGCCGATCTCGGTTACATCCGCCACGTTCCCGTCGATGAACTCATGGACGAAATCCGCCGCCTGCAAACCAACTACCGGCGCATCACCATGTTCATTTTCGACGACGACCTTTTCACCTTCGATAAGGATTGGGTCCGCGAATTCTGCCGCCGCTACCCACAAGTGACGAATTTACCATTCGTAGTCAACGCCCACGTCGGCTTTTTCGATGAGGAACTCGCCGTCATGCTTCGCCGCGCCGGCTGCCGCGTCGTCAAATTCGGCCTGGAATCCGGCAGTGAAGACCTCCGCCGCCGCATCCTTAATCGCCGCATGACCAACGAGCAGATCATCCGCGCCATCGACATCGTCAATCGCCACAACATGCACAGCTCGGTTTTTATCATCCTCGGCTTTCCTTACGAAACGCCCGCCAACCTCTACGAAACGGTGAATATCCTCGCCCAGGCCCGTCCGGGGCGTTTTCGCTGGACGTACTTTTTCCCGTTCCCCGGCACGCGGGCGCATGAACTCAGCGTCGAAGGCGGCTTCATCGACGAAGCGAAAATGGCCCAACTGGTCAACTTTACGGATGAGTCGTGCCTGGATTTCGGCCCCGAACAAAACCTGCTCCTGCGTAAAATCGGCGCAGCGCTGCCCTGGTTCGTCAACGCTCGCCTTCCCGGCCCCGTCGGCCAAACGTGCCGCAAACTTACCGATGAACTCCTCACCCTCGATGAAGCCGCCTTTGCCGCCCGCGCCGGCCGACTACGTGATGAGGACCGCGAGTATTCCCAGGAATTTATCAAACAGGGCCTCACCCACTACGCCGTTAAATACAACCGCTTCATGGGCGTCAGCTCCGACTACTTCCTCAATGAAAAGTCATAGCTCTCGAATGCAATATTTCAGAAGTAGGGCGGGCCGTGCCCGCCATTTGTTGTTGCTTGGACCGGTAAATCGAATAAAATGCGCCCATGCCTGAATATCGACGCTAACTATGGTCGTCAACGATCGGAATAAATATGAAACCATGCCCGTTTTGTGCCGAAGAAATCCAGGATGCGGCGATCAAATGCCGGTTTTGCGGTGAGTTTCTCGACGCCGCACATCGGCCGGCTCCGCCGCCGACACCGGCCGCGGCCAAATGGTATCATGCCACCGCGGCGATTGTTATCGCGGTGCTTTTTCTCGGCCCTCTGGCCCTGCCGCTGGTGTGGACCCATCCCCGATATCACCCCATCACCAAAATAATTGTCACGCTGGTGATTATTGCGCTAACCATCGGGCTTTGCCTGCTCATGGGCGAAATGTATCAACGCTTAATCAGGCAAATGACCAACTTGAGATAA
>CAZOCV010000078.1:0-8039 GCA_964578395.1 uncultured Pirellulales bacterium | reverse complement strand
GGTGTTTCCTGCTCATCCGCGCCGAAGTGCAAAGCCGTTTGAGCAAGGCCGGAACCGAGTAACGGCGTGAAGGCCTTGATGTGCTGAACATTATCAAAGACCAGGCGGCTGATGGCGATGGTTTTGAGTTCCAGAAATCCTTCATGTCGGCTGCCCGGCGCCTTACCCTCAGCGTCAATCCACGGCAACGGGACAAAGGATGAAAACGCCCCTCGCCCCGCCGCCAGCGATGCATCCTGCAAAGCCCGCAGCCGCAGCAAATGGCGGATTCGCTGCTGCGGTGTTTCCCGATAGCCAAAAAGCATGGTGGCGTTGGTCGCTAATCCCAGCCGGTGGGCCGCAGCGTGAACCGCTAGCCAGGCTTCCGGGCCGGATTTTCCAGGTGCATAGCGGGCGAAATAGTCATCGTCCAGTATCTCCGCCCCGCCGCCCGGCAATGAATTTAGCCCGGCGTCTATCAAATCGGCCAGCGTCGCCTCGACGGACGCCGAATTTTTGGCGGCAATATCGAGAATTTCCGTCGCCGTGAATGCCCGCAGATGTATCTTGGGAATAGCCCTGCGCAGCATCCGCAGCAAATCCGTATAGTAGGTGTATGGCAGTTGGGGATGAATGCCGCCGACGATATGCAGCACCGTTCCCCCCGCCTCTACGACCGTCCGGGCCTTTTCCAATATCTCGTCAAGCGTAAGCGTATAGGCGCCGGCGTCATCGGCCCGGCGACGAAAACGGCAGAAGCTGCATTGATTACGACAGATATTGGTATAATTGATATGTCCTGTAATTTGTTGCGCTTCTCTTCCACCGGCGCAGCGGCGAACGTCATTTGCTTTTCGCCCCAGAAGCAATACGTCCTCATCCCAAAGCGCCAAAGCGGAATTTTCATCGTAGCGTGCAGAATGCGACATGGAACCTGGCTTTCAGCAGGACAGGATAAAACAACCCCTTAAAACCGTTTCGTCCGGCGCGGCGGACCGGCGGTGCCGCTGGCATCGGCATCTTTCACGGTGGTCACGGGCAGATGAATCACGAAATTCGCGCCTTCGCCGGGTTCGCTATCGACGGTGACATGACCGCCGTGCTCTTCGACAATTTTCTTGACCACCGCCAGACCCAACCCGGTGCCGGCCTGGCCTTTACTGGAATGAAACGCCCGGAAAATGCCCGTCATCTCGCTGGCCTCAATGCCGGGGCCGTTATCCTCCACATCGATAACCACTTCATTACCGTGAGGATCGAAACGGCTCCGCACCGTCAGGACGCCCGTCGTCGGCGGCGCTACATCCAGGCCGTTGAGCAGCAGATTCAAAATCGCCTGTTGAATGCCGTCAGCATCCACGGGCACCGGCGGCATGGTTTCATCCAGATCCGTCAGCAGGGCGACGCCCTTTTCGTCGCACTGGCCGGAAAGCAGCTCCACCGTTTCTTTGATGATTTGGTTCAGATGCGTCAGAGCAAGGTTCGGCTTGCGCACCTTGCTGAACGCCAGCATGTTCAAAACCAGGTTTTGCACCTTGTTGAGATTACGCTGAAGAATGCTCCAGCCTTTGCGGGCCACCTCGATTCTGTTTTTGCTTAAACCCATTTCCACCATATCGGCGGCGCTTTGCAGAGCCTGGAGCAGGTTCTTGATGCCGTGCGAAAGGTAGGCTACCGTCTCACCCGCCGCCGCCAGACGTTCGGCCTGCACGCCCTGCTGATACAAACGGGCATGTTCTATCGCCAGGCCGGTATGAAAACCAATCGCTGTCAGCACCTGTAACTGCTCGGCAGCATAGGTATGCGTCGCCACGGTGGTATCGACATATATCACGCCCATATTGCGCTCGCGCACCGTAATCGGCACACACAGGGCCGAACGGATGGCATAATCATGCACGCTTTTACCCTTGGCAAATCGCGGGTCACGCTGGGCATTGGTGCAAAGAATGCCTTCCTGATGGCTCATCACATAATCCACGATGGTGTGGCTGACCGTAATTTCACCGGAATGTTCCGCCGAACGATAGCGCACGACCACCGGGGATAAATCACCCTGCTCTTCTTCCCGCAGCAAAATAAAACCGCGGTCGGCGGGCAGATTATCGAAAATCATATCCATGACGCGCTCGAGCAACTGCTGACGGTCAAAAATATTCGCAATCGCCGTCGATAACTCATACAGCAAACGCAAATTGCCCACGGCGTTGCTGGTTTCCGGGCCGGCGAGAATCACGGAGTCTTCCATCGAAGGCGTCGTCGCCATAATGTCTGACTCCACCAGATTGCCTTCCGCATCAATGCGCAGCGCCCCGGCGGTTTGGCCGGTAATACCGGCGCTACGCGCGCCGCCAAAAACAATCAGCGTGGTCCCGCAGCGAATCTGGTCGCCCTGCTTGATAGGCATGGGTCTGGCCACTTTTACGCCATTGACATAGGTTCCATTGGCGGAGTTCAGGTCATCGATATACCAACCCCCGTCCTGACGCACCAAATGAGCATGGCGGCGGGAAATGGTATTATCCATCAGGGGCAAATCGGGGCTGTTACGGCCGATAAGCACCGGCGATTCACTCACCTCAAAGGTATGACCTTTGTCCGGTCCCTGTAGGATATAAAGACTTGGCAACTTTAATTCTCTGTCGTTAAAGAAGTTATCACGAACTGCACTTGCCTCTTTTCAACAAAAGCGCACGAAACTTGAATGATAACTCCCCTTATGCGCCAGGTCAAGAACCTCTTCGACCGGAAAAATAAGGATTCAGCCGCTTTTCCCGCCCAATGGTTGTGGCCGGACCGTGGCCGGGGTACACTTTTGTTGTCTCCGGTAATACCAGCAATTCCTGACGAATGGACTCCAACAACAAGTCCCCATTGCCTCCAGGAAAATCCGTCCGGCCAACAGACTCAGCGAATAAAGCATCACCCGAAAACACCATGCCGGCTTTTTGGTGATAAAAACTGATTCCCCCGCGCGTATGCCCCGGTGTCGCCAGCACTTTTAATGAAATTTCCCCCAAACCTACGACCTGCCCCGCCTGATAAATCTCATCTGCGGCAAATTCAACTTTCTGGCCAAACATTAGAGAAAGATTATTTATCGCGCTGGTGAGCATATCAGCATCGCCTGCTCCGATTCCCACGGGAACATGGCCATATTCCTCCTGGACAGCAGGTATCCCGGCAATGTGATCGCAATGGCCGTGGGTCAGCAGTATTCGCCGGGGAGACAGCTTATTAATCCGAAGGTAATCCAGCAGCGGCTCCGGTTCATACCCCGGATCTATAAGCATACAATCACTATTTGTATCCGTATCGCGGAGAATATAACAATTTGTCTGGAAAACCCCCAAAGCTATGACCTGAATATGCACTGAAAACTCACTTTTACCGGATTTTATATTTTCTAACTGTTTGACGAAGAAAACCTATCGCCCGGTACATATTGTGTCAACGATGAATAAAACCCCCCGTGGGTTCCCCTGCCCTTTATAAGTTAAACAGGACTTCGATTTATCCTCCCTGGGTAGATTAAAGACGCTGATATCGCTAATTTGTTGACCACATATTTATGAATTTTATTAATTTTTATACATCTTCGAATAATAACTCTCTCAAGCCCGCCGGATTTTTCAGCACCACTTGCCGATAAGCGGTATCGATAAGCCCCACCTTCTTAAAATCCGCTAAAACACGTGAAACGGTCTCTCGACTAACGCCTATTTTCACGGCCAATTCCTCATGGCTGGTAAAACAGGTAAGATCGTCGCCCCCTACCGCCTGATCGGCGGTTCGCAATTGTGCATTCTGTAACAGCAATCGCGCCAGCCGCGTCCGCACATTTTCAAAACTGACCCGCTCCAGTTCCTGAGTCAGTTGAAAAATCGAACGCGCCATCGTCTGCATAAGCCGGTAGCAAATTTCCGCATGGGATAAAAGCTCCCGCCGGAGGGAATGCTCATCAATTATGAAAATCCGCGATGGCTTATCGGCAATAATCGTCACTACCGACTGCGATTGGGTAATCATTTCCGCCAGGCCAAAATGCCTGCCCGGCACCAGGGTGGTCATCAATTTTTCCGCCCCCGATGAGCTGCGCCGTACGGCCCGCAACTGCCCTTCGTAAACGATTGTAAAATACGTGATATCCTGCCCTTGCAGCCAAAGCACCTCTCCCGCCGGCAGTTTGCGTACCCGTACCAGCCGGGCAATAACATCCATTTGCTCATGGGAAAGTGATTCAAAAGCCCATATTTGCAGCAAAAAATTACCGATTGTCAATGTATCTAATCTGTCCATGAATCACAATTATAGCATCAGGTAAGAAATCCGCAAGGATAATTGTGATAATTATCACCGTATTAGTAGCTATGAAAATTTAATATGGATTTTGCGTCGATAGAACAAAAAGAATTGTCTAATTACCTTTTGGAGATTTGGAAATGACGACCATCTCGGCCAACACTTCCTGTTGTAAGGTTTCCCAGCTTGATCCGGTTAAGATGAAAGACTGGGAGATTGCCGAAGCCGCGGAAGCGACCATGAAACCCATCAGCAAAGTCGCCGGCGACTTGGGCCTGCATGGGGATGAGTTAATCCCCATGGGCAAGTACATCGGCAAGGTGGATTTCATGAAGGTGCTGGACCGGGTGAATGACCGCCCGCAAGGGAAATACGTCGATGTCACCGCCATTACCCCTACCCCGCTGGGCGAAGGTAAGACCACCACGACAATGGGGCTGGTCCAGGGACTGGGCAAAATCGGCAAGCGTGTGGTCGGCGCTATCCGCCAGCCCTCCGGCGGCCCGACGTTCAATATCAAAGGTTCGGCCGCCGGCGGTGGTCTGGCCCAGTGCATACCACTGTCGCCTTTTTCTCTGGGACTGACCGGCGATATCGACAAAATCACCAATGCCCATAATCTGATGATGGTCGCCCTGACCAGCCGGTTGCAGCATGAGCGGAACTACGACGATGAAAAACTGGCCAAACGCAATCTTCGCCGGCTGGATATCGACCCGGCTCGCGTGCAGGTGAAATGGGTCATCGACTTTTGCGCTCAGTCCTTGCGCAACATCACCATCGGCAAAGGCGAAAAAATGGATGGTTTCGAGATGGAATCGGGCTTTGCCATCACCGTCTCCAGTGAACTGATGGCGATTCTGGCCGTCGCTCAGGATTTGGCCGATCTGCGCCGCCGCATCGGTAAAATAGTCGTCGCTTATGATAAAAAAGGCGGCGAAGTCACCACCGCTGATTTGGAAGTTGACGGCGCGATGACGGCCTGGATGGTCGAGGCCCTCAAGCCCAACCTGATGCAAACTATTGAAGGCCAGCCGTGTTTTGTGCACGCCGGGCCGTTTGCCAATATCGCTATCGGCCAAAGTTCCATTCTTGCCGACCGAATCAGCCTGAAACTCAGCGATTACCATATTACGGAAAGCGGCTTCGGCGCGGATATCGGCTTCGAGAAGTTCTGGAACCTCAAGTGTCGTTACAGCGGCCTGACGCCTAACGCTGTGGTCATCGTCGCCACGATTCGCGCGCTGAAGATGCACGGCGGCGGCCCGGCGGTCAAACCCGGCCTGCCCCTGCCCGATGCTTATAAAGAAGAAAATCTCGCCCTCATCGAAAAGGGCTGCGAGAACCTTATCGCCCATATCGAAACGGTCAAGAAATCCGGCGTGCGTCCCGTCGTTTGCATTAACAGCTTTTACACCGACACGGAAAATGAAATCAAACTCGTTCGCCGCATCGCCGAGCAGCATGGGGCGTTGTGTGCCTTGTCGGAACACTGGCTCAAGGGCGGTGAAGGCGCGATTGAACTGGCCGAAGCCGTGGTTCAGGCCTGCCAGGAAAAGAGCCACTTCAAATTCCTCTACGAACTGGACATGCCGCTAGGTAAACGCATCGAGACGATTGCTCGTGAAGTGTATGGCGCCAAAGGCGTCACCTACACGCCCGCGGCCAAGGCCAAACTTGATATGTTCGAGAAAGACCCGCAGGCCAAAAAACTCGGCACTTGTATGGTCAAGACGCACCTGAGCCTTTCGCACGACCCTGATATCAAAGGCCGCCCGACCGGCTGGGAACTGCCCATTAGCGATATCCTGGTGTATAAAGGCGCGGGCTTTCTGGTTCCCGTTGCCGGCGCGATCAAGCTCATGCCCGGCACCGGCTCCGATCCGGCCTTCCGCCGTATCGACGTTGATACCGATACCGGACGCATTCGCGGTCTGTTTTAAGAGACGAAGCCTCTTTCATCGCCGCAGGCAGTGTGATACCGGCCCGCTTTTGCTGGTCGCTGCATAAATAATAAGGGTAGGATTGGCGCATTTAATGGCGTCACTCCTACCCATATTTTTATTATCCCGCGCCGCTTTTGGGCCGCTTAAAGCTGAGCAGCGATGACTTCCTCGACGGCGGGCACGCGCTGTTTGAGGTGGCGTTCGATGCCCATTTTCAGAGTCATGGCCGCACCCGGACAACCCCGGCAGGCGCCCTGAAAGCGGATTTTCACCTTCTTGCCCTCAATGGCGACCAGTTCGCAGTCCCCGCCATCCCGCTGGAGCATGGGGCGAATTTCGTCAATGCATTCCTTAACCTGTTGTTCAAACGTCTTTTCGGTCATGACCTTCTCCGATCAGGATTATTACTCTCATTTATCACGATTGTAGAGCCTGCCCGCGGCCCAGGCAAGCCTGCTTTGACCCGGGAGAAGCTTACTTTGGCCGAAAGCTTAATTCCACCCATGACAGGCAGGTTGACCGGAAATTGAGGGCCGCATCTGACAATATAAACCCTTGTTTTTACTGGTTTTAGGCCGCTACTGCACGGTGGATGCCATTTCACCTGCCGCAGATGCCATTCCCCATCCCCTTGCCTACCGGCCGGATGCCGGTATAATCGGTACCATTCAGGGTTCATGTGTTTGGCAATCATCTGAAAAGGTACTAATAGCGTATGATGTTGCCCATCGAAAAAAGTGTAAATCCCGTAACCTCCGCACGGATAAAGTTTCCGTTCATTTATTTCTTCTTTCCCGCCTCTACTATTATGAGGAAATTTGGATGAAGTTTCGTAAATCACTACTATTAGGAATATTGATATTAATTTCTCTGGTCGTAATATCAATAGAGACGACGACTTGGGTTAGATCTCCAAAGATACCTCAAGGGCAATGGACGGTGTATTTTGTTGACGAAAATGGAGACGTTTTGCAGGATGTTGAAGTTGAATTGTATCGGTCTGATGTCATGGCGTATCAACGGACAACGAGGCATTACGCCGAGGAAATTCCGTTTGACAATTTTCGCGCGGAGAAAAATATAACCTGCAAAACGGGCATTTTGACTTTAACAAACAGCAGAGAGCTATTTACCTTTGTTAAGGGGTATCGATTATTATGGTTTTTTGACGTTCACCGGGGATACGTGTTTGATGTGATTTTAAAGGCCGAAGCGAAACAGCGTAAGCCGGTTTTGATTGATTACGAGGATATTTGTTATGCGGAAGAAGATCCGGTTATTATTACACTTTCCTCATTAAGTCCGCAAATAAAGAAAAACGCCACTATCTTGCCTGCTGAAGATTGAAACATATTGTGGCCGAATATGGATAGGTATATCGCCAATGACTATTTATCCTACAAGGAGGCAATAAAGTAGAATGTCCCCTTTATTTCCCCCGGTGACGTATGAGATTGGCTATGACAATCTGGGCCGTCCGGATGAGCGGCATACTTACGCCGGGGCCACCAATATTGCGGAATTTAACTATACTTTTGACGATAATGGGAATATAACCGATCAGGTGTTCGGCCATAGGGCCAGCGACCCGAGCCAAAGCTACGCCTACGATACGCTGGACCGGCTGACGGAGGCGGATTATATTGGCGGTGAGGATGAGGCATTTACCTATGACAAGCTGGGTAATCGGGTGTCGGTGACGCTGCGGAATAATAACGTGGAGACGTACGCGGTGGATAGTGTGACCAATCAGTACGATGCTTCGGGCACTTATACGGTGACGCATACGTATGATGAGGCGGGGAATCTGGC
>CAZOCV010000077.1:0-15388 GCA_964578395.1 uncultured Pirellulales bacterium | reverse complement strand
ACTTGCATGGCGAGCAGTCCGCCATAGGCGGAGGCATCACGTTATTTGAAAATCAGGATGGATTTTCTTTTTGCGGGAAAGACGGTTCCAGGGGGATGGGGGTATCTTCGACAGGTTGAGGTTTTGGCCGGGGGCAGGCAGCGGTTGGTGCGGGGGCGGGGGTTTGGAGGCGTTTAACCATGAGCACTCCCTGGCGGCTGCGGCAGTGAGCGGCGATGATTAATAGCAGCACGCCTGCCCAGAGGCCGACATAGTGGAGGTAATAACAGAAAGCGTCGCCGGCGGTCTGGAGGCCGCATTGCACGGCGAGCAATTCATCATAAGGGAACAGTGCCCCGGGGTAATTAATAGCCGCCAGACTTTTCCAGGGGACCATAAGGACGGCCGCCAGCAGCATGAGGAAAAAGGCCCTGGTCATGGCGGCGGCTCCGCCCAGGCGGCCGACAATGGTGAATTTAATCATTAATAGCAGCGTCAATAAATACATCAGTCCCGCGAAAAAGGCACTGAACCGTCCTACTGTTGCCAATACGCGAGCGAGTTGCTGGCGCCATTGAGTATTGCGGGCGGCGTCATCATTCGCCGCGGTATTTTTGTCCGTGACGGTATCGTCCGCAACGGCCGCCGGAGTTTCAGCGGATGAATCGGCAGCGGCGATGTCCGCTTCGGCGGCGGGCTTGTCCGGCAGCGCGGCGGAGGGGGCATCAGACGGAGTATTGTCCGGAACCGGGATATCGATGGTTTCGGGAGCAACGGTGACGGGGTGCGATGTCTGCTGCCAGCGGGTGATATCGGTGAGCCAAAAGACGCTACCCAGAATTAAAAGCGATAGCAGCAAAAGGAAGAATAATACGTTGCGCATCGAACGAGCGAGATTAAAGGCTTCAAGGGCATCGCGGCGGAGGGGATCAGTATATTTGGTGACAAGTGAACTCATGATAAACTCCTGAACTATGGCATGGAACTGAGGCCCATGGTTTTCAACAAGGCAGGCACGGCCTGCCAGATGAAGATTATCCGTTTTTCATATTTTTAGCAATACCATATCGTTGGCGTGGACGACGGCGCGGATTTTTTTATTATCGTTTTTGGCGTTTTGGCGGCCGATAAGGCTGCGCAACTGAGCGGCGGAGAAGGCACAGACGCCTTTGGCGACATCGCCGACGCGCACGACGTCGCCGGCGGCGAAACTGCCGTCCACGCCGGTAATGCCGACAGCCAGCAGGGAGCGGTGGTTGGCCACGGCCTGGGCGGCGCCGGCGTCGAGGCGGAGCGAGCCTTCGGGGGGCGTATTGAGAATCCAGCGTTTGCGGTTACTGAGGCGGCGGCGGGGCAGAAACAGCGTGCCCAGCGGTTCGCCGGCGAGGATGCGGGCGATGACGTTTTGCTCCCGGCCGTCGGCGAGCACTGTGCGGCAACCGCCGTTGGCGGCGATTTCGATGGCGGCGAGCTTGCTCAACATGCCGCCGGTCCCCAGCGACGTGCCGGCCTGGCCGGCCATAGCGCGGATGTCGTCGGTGATTTCATGAACGGTATCGAGCCGGCGGGCGTCGGGATGGGTGCGCGGATTGGCGTCGTAAAGGCCGCCGACGTCGGTGAGGATGATGAGCAGTTCGGCGTCGATTTTTCCGGCGACGAGGGCGCTGAGCTTGTCGTTATCGCCGAAGGCCAGGCCGATTTCATCGATGGAGACGCAGTCGTTTTCGTTGACGATGGGGACGATGCGCAGGTGCAGCAGTTTTTCCATCGCGTTTTTGAGATTTACGTAATATTTTCGGTGGCTCATAATGCGGTTGGTGAGGAGCATCTGAGCGACCTTTTGGCCGTAATGTTCGAAGGCTTTTTGATATTCGTGCATGAGGATACCCTGCCCGATGGCGGCCAGGGCCTGGCGCAGGGTGACATCCGTGACTTTATGGTTGATGTTCATGGCCGCACGGCCCATGCCGATAGCGCCGCTGGTGACGAGGATGCACTGGCGCTGCCCCGCCGTGACGGCGGAAAGTTCGCGGGCGATGGCGTCGATGCGGGCGGTATCCACACCGCCGGAGGAACTGCTGAGCAGGTTGGTGCCGACCTTGACGACGATTCGTTTTATCTGATTAAAATCACGCATAAAAAAATTGGCGGGCATGGCCCGCCCTACAGGGGGCAATTGGTGTTTAATGGACGATGCGTATAACCCGGCGCGTTTTCATTTTGGGTTTCGGCGACGGTTTGGCCGCGGCCGAGGAGTTTCCATTTGTAGGTGACCAGGCCTTCGAGGCCCACGGGGCCGCGGGCGTGAATTTTGCCGGTGCTGATGCCGACTTCGGCGCCGAGGCCGTAACGGAAGCCGTCGGCGAAGCGGGTGGAGCAATTCCAGAAGACGTTGGCCGAATCCACCTGGGCGAGAAAACGCTGGGCTTTTTTGGCGTCATTGGTGACGATGGCGTCGGTATGGCGGGAGCCGAAGGTATTGATATGGCTGATGGCGGCGTCGAGGCCATCGACCACGCGGATGGATAAAATCAGGTCGTTGTATTCGGTGGTCCAATCGTCTTCGGCGGCGACGGGGACGTTGATAATCATGCGGGTGGTCTCACAGCCGCGCAACTCGACGCCGCGGGTTTCAAGTTCGGATTTTATTTTCAGGAGAAATTCTTCCGCGATAACTTTATCGACCAGCAGGGTTTCCATGGCATTGCAGACGGCGGGGTACTGGCATTTGGCGTCCACGGCGATGCGCACGGCCATATCCAGGTCGGCGGCACCATCCACGTAAACATGACAAATACCGTCGGCATGGCCCAGCACAGGGATACGAGTGTTTTCCATGACATATTTTACGAAAGCGTTGCTGCCGCGCGGAATGACCAGGTCGATATATTCATCCATGGCGAGCATGGCCGAAACATCCGAGCGCGTTTCCAGCAGGGTCAGCGAGGCTTGGGGCAGGCCGGCATCAAGGCCGGCTTTGGTGATGATATCGGCCAGAACGCGGTTGGTGTTAGCGGCTTCGCGGCCACCTTTGAGGAGGACGGAGTTGCCGCTTTTGAGGGCCAGAGAGGAAATTTGCACCAGGGCATCGGGCCGGGCCTCGAATACGATGCCCAGCACACCGATGGGGCAGCTTACCTTATAAAGGTCCAGCCCCGGGGAAAGCTCTGTAGCGGAGAGTGTGCGGTTGACGGGGTCTTGCAGCGATATCAGGCTGTTAATGCCTGCCACGGCCTCATGCAATTTGGCGTCGTCGAATTTTAGCCGTTTGAGCAGGGCGGGACTAAGTTGTTCGCGGTGGGCGTCGGCGAGGTCGGCCTGATTGGCCTGGACGATGGCCGTCTGGGCGGCGGTGAGGGCTTCGGCGATGCGGGCCAGAGCTTGATTTTTCTGTTGGGCTGATAAGGAGCCAAGTATAACCGAGGCCTGTCGAGCTTGTTCGGCGAGTTGTTCAATCATGAGCATGTCCTATTTGGAGCCGGTGTTTTGCGGGGCGGACTACGTTTTTTGAGCTACTGGAGCGAGCATCATCATAACGATCTGATACGGTGTTATATATAAGTATATTCTTTATAATGATTTATGTCAATTCCGGCCCGGATTTCGGCCGGAAGGATGTCGTTTGATAAAATTGCCACGTGCCATTATCATAACCTGCTGGGCATGAATTGAGCAAGAGAATCAGGCCGAAGAAATTTGTTTTTGGGCGACATGGCGTTTTTGTTTGTGGAGCATATGCAAAACAGGCATAGGGACAATTAACAGATATGCGAATCGTATTTTGCGGCGGCGGCGATTTTGGCGTTAACAGCCTTAACTGGCTGGCGACATCGGGGCATGAGGTCGCCCTGGTGGTGACGCAGCCGGCGCGGCCGGCGGGTCGCGGGCGGGAGCTGACACCGACCGCCATCGCCGAGGTGGCGCAGGCGCTGCATTTGCCCTGTCTGGAAACCGCGGATATTAATGCTTCGGAACATACGGCGCGCATACGCCGACTGGAACCGCAGGTTATTTTGGTAATCGCTCTCGGCCAGAAAATCGGGCTGGAGCTTTTGCGCGTCCCCAAGTGCCGGACGATGAATCTGCATAGTTCGCTGCTGCCGAAATATCGAGGGGCCGCACCCATCAATTGGGCTATTATCAACGGTGAAACGGAGACCGGCCTGACCGTTATCGAACTTAACGAACAGTGGGACGCCGGAGAGATACTTGGTCAGGTGCACACGCCCATCGGCGCTGAGGAAACAGCGGGGGAACTGCATGATCGGCTGGCGGCGATGGGGCCGGATTTGCTGGCGGAGGTGCTGGAGAAACTGGCTCACGGAAACCTGGCGCCACTGCCGCAAAATCACGCTTTGGCGTGCCGTGCGCCCAAACTGAAAAAGACCGATGGGGCCATCGACTGGAGCCGGGAAGCGGCCGTACTGCGTAATCAGATTCACGGGATGTGGCCGTGGCCGGGGGCGCATTGCCTGCTGCTTCAAAGCGGTAAAAACACGCCAGAAACCGTTTTGGTGGCCCGGGCGCGGAGTGTGGAGGTTTCTGAAGCGGAACCGGTCAGGGCCTGGGTGATGCCCGGCCCGGCGCCACAGCCCGGTGAATTACTCGACGACCACACCATTCAATGCGGCCGGGGGCGTCTGCAATTGCTGGAGGTTAAGCCCGCCGGGGGGCGCATGATGAGTTTTAACGATTTTGTGAACGGGCGGCGACTTCGGTCTCATGATCGTTTTCTCAACGGCTGATTGGTTCGCAGGGTTCTGCCGGTGTTATTGCGGTGACGAATCACCGGCGCGGAAAAAGCTGGGAACCAGAGGAAAATGCGTGAATATTGCTGAATTGAGGAAAACTTGTTTGGAGTTCAAGCTTCAGCTTGGTCTTATCGAAAACGGAGTTTTGTCGCCCCCAAAAGGCCAGCCTGAAGGCTGAACTCCCAACGCATGCGTTTTGGCAGTAGGAACCAGCTAAAAAAATAGCAAGCTCAACGTTTTTCTGTTGAGCTTGCTCTGGTTTGGATTGGCCGATGCCGCCGGGAGGTTGGCGGAACCAATCGGCCGAGCAGCCTTAGCTGCGTAATTGTGGCTGTGCCATGCACAGTCGATTAAGTTGGGCCTGATACGGCCCACAATATGTCAAAACCTTAATTTACAACAAAAAGAACACGTTCACTTGTATTGTCGGCGACATGCATTTCGCCTTTTTCTCATCCCTCGTACGCATATTAGTCTAACACATAAAGTCGGTAAAATCAAGTAAAAATGAACATTTTTTTAACGGTTTTTTGCGGCCTGCCCATGCAAAATGGATCATGTGCGAAAAAAGGGGAAATTATAGGGCCTGTAGGGGCTTGCGGATAAAGGCGGTTTGCGGCATGATAGTCGGGGTCCGTTTTGATGGTAAGGCGTTCATGCAGGAGCATAATCATGGCAGTTACAGCAACCGGCAGTCGGCACAGCCGCAGTTCAACGTATATCATTTTAATCATGGTTTTGGGGTGGGGGCTTTACAGCCTATACGATGGTTATAAGAATGAAAAATTTCAAAAGGAACACACCGGGCCGGATGGCAAGCCGGATTCAACGCTGGTGATGAATCGGGTGCATATGCCCATTGGCTGTGGGATTATTGCGATTGGCTGTTTCGTGATGCTGGCGCGGATTAAGCAGCGTCGGATCGTGGCGGACGAGCAGGGGGTGCGCATATCCGGCGGTCCGATGATTGCCTATGCGCAGATACAAAAAATCGACAAGCGGTTTTTTGAGAAGGAAGGGCACTTTACCATCGAATATACGGCCGATGGGGCGGTGCGGAGCGTGAAGTTCAAAGACGCCAAATATGACGGTCTGGGGCTGGTGCTGGATGAAATCGTGCGGCGAACCGGTGCGGAGCCGGAAAAGCAAGAGAATTAAATTACAACGGGCGCGAAATAGTTTGAACCACGAAACAATTCAAACCACGAAGGACACGAAGAGCACGAAGAAAAACTCTAAATCCCAAATACTAATTTCTAAACAAATCCCAATTTGTAAATTTTCCAATTGAGAATTGTTTAGTCCGCCTGAGGCGGATAGAAGCTCAGGATTTAGAAATTTCAATACTTCGTGTCCTTCGTGTTCTTCGTGGTGAAAATATGATTTTATATGACGACGCCGGAATATATTCGCGGGGATACGCAAGTGCAGTTTTTGCCGGGGGTGGGTCCGCAGCGGGCGCTGGCGCTGGCGGGGCTGGGGGTGCGCACGGCGAAGGAATTGCTGGAGTATCTGCCGCGCGATCACCAGTTTTTGCCGGAGCCGGCGCTGATAGGTGAATTGCGCAAGGACCAGCAGGCGACGGTGATGGGACGGGTGGTGAATTTACGGTATGCCGCGCGCACGCGGCCGCCGCGGCTGGATGTGCGGCTGGAGGATGACACGGCGGCGTGTCGGCTGGTGTGGTTTCATGGGGGGTATTTGCGGGATCAGTTACTGCCGGGCGACATCCTCGCGGCGTGGGGGAAGGTGAGCCGGTATAAAGATACGCTGCAACTGGTGAATCCGGGATTTCGCAAGATCGCCAATGCCGAGGAACTGGAACAGTTGCAGCAGTCGGGGCGGGCGGTGTATCCGGCGTCGGGGCAGGTGAAGAGCTGGGAAATCGGGCGGATTATCAGTTGCTCGCTGGAGCGGCTGTTAGCGTTGGTGGAAGAGCCGTTTGATGAGGAATTCTGTAGCGCGCGGGACATCATTTCGCGGCGGGAGGCGCTGAAATTAATTCATCAGCCGGCGGATGAGGAGGAGGTGAAACGGGCGCGGCGGCGGCTGATTTATGATGAATTATTTTTGATGGAACTGGGGATTGCGCTGCGGCGGCAGCAGCGGCGTGTGGCGCTGAAGGCCGCGCCGTTGACGATGACGGCGGTGCTGGATCAGCGGATTCGGGCCTTGTTTGAGTTCGAGCTGACGGATGACCAGAATAAGGCGGTGGAGGACATATGCAGCGACTTGGCCCGCACGGAGCCGATGAATCGATTGCTGCAGGGAGACGTGGGCAGCGGCAAGACGGCGGTGGCGCTGTATGCGGCGCTGGCGGCGGTGGGGCTGCATTATCAGGCGGCGATGATGGCGCCGACGGAGGTATTGGCGGAGCAGCATTTTCAGAATATCCAGCGGTATCTGGCGCGCAGCCGCGTGGGGCGGGGGCAAAGCGCGGGCAGGATGGGTGCATCACGAGCGGAGGGGGGGCAAAACGCGGGCAGGATGCCCGCGTCACGGGGGGAGGGGGAACAAAGCGCGGGCAGTCCGCCTAAGGCGGACGCGTCACGGGTGCGGCGGGTGCTGCTGACGGGCGGGCTGACGGGGGGTGATTGAGGCGATTGGGCAAGGGGAGATGGACCTGGTGGTGGGGACGCAGGCGCTGCTGGGGGAAGATGTGACGTTTAAGAATCTGGCGCTGGTGATTGTTGATGAACAGCATAAGTTCGGTGTGCAGCAGCGGCGGCAAATACGCACCAAGGATCAAGCATGTCATTATCTGGTGATGACGGCGACGCCGATACCGCGCACGCTGGCGATGACGGCTTACGGCGACCTTGATGTTTCGGTGATACAGCATGCGCCGCCGGGACGGGGGCGGGTGGTGACCAAATGCTACGGGCCGGAAAAGCTGCCGGATGCGTATGAATTTATTCGGGGACAGGTGAAGCAGGGGCGGCAGGCGTATTTCGTATATCCGCGGCTGGAGGAGACGGAGAATGGCGCGGCGGCGGAAGGAGGAAGTGTCAACGGGTATGAGCCGGGTATTTTAAAAGCGGCTATCGCGGAGCAGCGGCGGCTGCAGGAGCAGGTGTTTAAGGAATTTAAGGTGGGATTGCTGCATGGGCGGATGGACGGCGGCGAGAAACAGCGGGTGATGGAGGCGTTTCGGGCCGGACAGATACAGATTCTGGTGGCGACGGTGGTCATCGAGGTCGGGGTCGATGTGCCCAACGCCACGATCATGGTCATCGAACATGCCGAGCAGTTTGGTCTGGCGCAACTGCATCAACTGCGGGGGCGCATCGGGCGGGGCCGCCGGCAGTCGTATTGCCTGCTGTTTGGCGATCCGCGGACGGAGGTGGCGGTCGAACGGCTGGCGATTATGGAAAAGACATCGGATGGGTTTAAAATCGCCGAGGAAGACCTGCGGCTGCGCGGGCCGGGGGAGTTTTTTGGGGCGGCGCAACATGGCTTGTGCGAATTGAAGATAGCCGATATCATAAGGGATATGGATCTGCTGCGATTAGCGCAACGGGATGCGTTCGAACTGGCCCGGCGGGATTATCGTCTGGCCCGGCCGGAGCATCAGGCGTTGCGCCGCATGCTGGTGGAGCAGTATGGCGAGGGGCTGGGCCTGGTGGATGTCGGATGATCGGCTGTATGACCGGAGCATAAACGGGTGAAAAAACCTGTATCGATACCGTTGCACATGGGGCGAGGGACCTGGCTGCTGCTGGGCGGGGGGGTGATACCGGCGCTGGGGGCTTTGGTGACGCAATATGGTTTTGACCGGCCATTACTGCCGCTGGGGGTGCTATGGGCGGTGGAACTTACGGCGGCATTGATGCTGCTGGCGGGTACGCTGGGGGCGGGACTGCTGGGGAAAACGTCGCTGCCGCGGCGGACGGCGGTTTTGGAGTTGATTCTGCTGGCGGCGATGCTGGCGCTATTATTTATTCTGCCCGGCTATCGCCGGCAGGTGTTTCATATTTACCTGCTGATGCTGGTGATGGTGCGCATCGGGCGATTGGTGATTCAGACGATGGCGTTGGGAATCGCCCCGACGCGGATGCTGTTAACCAGTTTTGTGAGCGTTATCCTTATCGGGTCGATGTTATTGATGCTGCCGGTGAGCCGCCCGGAAGATAGCGCATTGTGTTTTACGGATGCGTTGTTCACGGCGACGAGCGCGACGTGCGTGACGGGACTGGTCGTGAAAGACACGGGCGGTGATTTCAGCCGGGCGGGGCAAGTGGTTATCTTAGCGCTGATTCAGGCGGGCGGGCTGGGCATCATGATTTTTGGGGCGTTATTTGCGCTTTTGGCGGGGGTGCGGCTATCGCTGCGGGAATCGTCGGCGATGCAGGATGTCGGCGTGCAGGAAGCGCCGGGGCGAATGGCGCAGACGATTTTATTTATTTGTTTGTCCACGCTGCTTATCGAAGCGGCGGGCGCGGCGGCAATGGCGGGCATGTGGCGGACGGATGTGCAGCGGGGCGGGCAGTGGTTCAACAGTATTTTTCACGCGGTGAGCGCATTTTGCAACGCGGGTTTTTCGCTGCAGGCCAGGAATCTGGAAGAGTATCGTTGTTCGGCGCGGGTGTATCTGGTGATAGCGCCGCTGATTATTCTTGGCGGGCTGGGTTTTCCGGTGTTGCGCAATTTATACGATCTGGCGGTTTATCGGTGGCGGAAACGCCCGGCGTCCTGGTCGTTGCGGATACAGCCGGTGCGAATGACGCTGCACACGAAGATTGTTTTGACCGCCACCGGGATATTGTTGGTTTCGGGGTGGCTGGCGCTGGCCATACTGCAAATGACCGGTCCGGGCGCGGAGCGGGACAGTTTTTCACCGGGCTTACTGATGGACAGTATGTTCAACAGTATTACGGCGCGAACGGCGGGATTTAATACCGTGGATATCGCCGGGCGGACCGCCGGCGACAAGCTGGTAATGATTTTACTGATGGTGATTGGCGGCTCGCCCGGCTCCACTGCCGGCGGCATAAAGACTATTACTCTGGCAGTATTGATACTCAGTGTGGCTGCGGCGTTGCGTCGCCGTGTTCACGTGCAGGCCTTTCATCGCAGCATACCCCAGATGATTACGCGCCAGGCGGGCATGGTGTTGATTCTGTACGGGCTGGGTTTATGGCTGATTACGCTGCTGCTGACGATGACGGAGCAGGCGTCGGGAACGGATATGATGGATTTACTTTTCGAGGCGGCCTCGGCGCTGGGGACGGTGGGGCTGAGCACCGGGGTGACGGGCGAATTGACAACGGCGGGCAAATGGGTGATTATGGCGGCGATGCTGGTTGGGCGTTTGGGGCCGCTGTCGCTGCTGGCGGCGCTGTCGGCGGGTTCGCCACCGGCGCGGTATGAATATCCCAGTGAGAATTTAATTGTGAGTTAATTTTTTAGCCACAGATTTCACTGATGGGCACTGATTGAATTTTGCTTTTAGAAGATAATTTATGGTTTTAAATCTAAAATTATAAATCAGTCCGCCTCAGGCGGATCAGTGAAATCTGTGGCAAAATAAAAAATTGAGAAACGGAGCTGGCTATGCGGCGATTTGCGGTTATCGGATTAGGGCGTTTTGGCGGGCAGTTGGCGCGGGCGCTGTCGCGCGGGGGCAATGAGGTCATCGCCATTGACAAGGATCGCCGGCTGGTGGAGGCCATCGGCAGCGAAGTGGCGGTGGCGGTGCGTCTGGACAGCACCGACGAGGAAGCGCTGCGGGCGCAGGGCGTGGACAAGGTCGATGTGGCGGTGGTGGGCATCGGCCAGGATTTCGCCAGCAACATATTGACGACGGTGACGCTGAAGTCACTGGGCGTGAAGCGCATCTGCGCGCGGGCGGAACAGCCTACGCACGGCAAGATTCTCCGCCGCGTCGGCGCGGATGAAATTATTTACCCGGAAGAAGAAAGCGCGTTGCGCTGGGCGTTCAAGCTGGCGACGCCGCAGATCAGCGAAAAGCTGGAATTCGCTCCGGGGTTCAGTCTGGCGCAATACAGCGCGCCGGCCGGTTTTCATGGCAAGTCGCTGGCGGAATTGAATCTGCGGAAGAAATACCGCGTCAATCTTATCAGCCTGCGCCGGGCCGCGGAGGCCGAAAGCGGCGAAGGCGAAATCGTTTCCGTGCCGCTGCCGGAGACGATTATCCACGCCGGCGATACGCTGTGGCTGGTGGGGGCGGATGACGATATGGCCGGATTGCCGGATAAGTAACAAGTAAATTTTAAGTGAAATTTTTACTTTAACGAGTACAATAAATCTTACAGGCTGCAGTTTATCTAACTATCTGTCAGATAATCAGTTATGTAACGTTGTCGGTATTAAATCAGAAAGGAGCGTGAAATTCGGAAATGAACGGACCCTGCGATGCTCCACAACCTATTCCATACCAAGGAAGCAAACGGCAACTTGCCCCAAGCATATTACCTCATTTTCCTCGAGATATTTCACGTATTGTTGAGCCTTTTGCCGGTTCTGCTGCTATTACTATTGCCGCGGCCTTACGACAATTAGCAAGGACGTTTTGGATAAATGACGCTCACGGGCCGTTGATGGATCTCTGGCGGGAAATTATTGAGAATCCAGACGCGATTTCTCGATCTTATACCAGACTTTGGAATGCTCAATCAGGGAATGAACGTGTTTTTTTTGATCTGGTAAGGACTCGCTTTAATCAACATCATCGGCCGGGTGATTTTCTTTATTTGCTAGCCCGATGTGTAAAAGGAGCCATTCGCTACAATTCAAACGGTGATTTTAATAATACTCCAGACAATCGTCGGAAGGGCGCCCGGCCGGCCGAGATGCGACGGCGCATAGAACACACCTCATATTTGCTTAAAGGCCGCACGGTCATTACCACCCTGGATTACAAAGATGTGCTCAGAAAATGCCAAGTGGATGATTTCGTTTACATGGATCCTCCCTATCAGGGGGTATGCGGTGATCGCGATCAAAGGTATCTGCCCAAAATTGATCATGATGAATTTTGTGCGGAACTCGATAAATTAAATAGGCGAAATATATGTTATATTATTTCCTATGATGGGCGAACCGGAAATAAAACATATGGGCGGCCAATGCCTGATTTTCTTGAATTAACTCATATAGAGTTAGTTGCAGGTCGCTCCACGCAAGCGACCTTGCTTGGCCGATCGGACATAACGTACGAATCATTGTATCTTTCACCCAATCTTTCGCCTGCGGGAGTGTCTGGTCAAGAAATGCAGTTATCTCTTTGGCAGGAATAAAGGTATGGCAAAGAAAAATAAAACGACCAGGGCTTCAGAATTGTCGAAAGCTTTCCTGCGAAAAGTAAAGTTGATTACCGCCAAGAGGCCCCGAACGGTTATTGACCACATATTGAAACATGGCTTCATTACTACAGAGGAATTAAGTGAGTTGTACGGTTATGACCATGCTCCCCGTGCGGCGCGGGATGTGCGGGAATGGGGCATTCCTTTAGAGACATATCGTGTTGAAGGAAAAAACGGGCGAAGAATTGCGGCATATTGTTTTGGCGATCCGGCGAAAGTGCAAAGCGGTAAAATGGGCGGCCGCAAAGCATGGCCGAAGGAGTTAAAAAAGCGATTGATTTCTGCGGAAGGTGAAAGATGCGTAATTTGTTCTACGCTTTATGAGCCACGTTATCTTCAGATCGACCATCGTATTCCATACGAAGTTGGAGGTGAGCCCAAGGGTAAATCGGATGTAGAAAATTATGTGCTTTTATGTGGTTCGTGCAATCGCGCTAAATCATGGTCATGTGAACATTGTATGAATGGGAAAGTTGATCATTTAAAAGAAGTGTGTAAAACGTGTTATTGGGCAAATCCCGAAAATTATAAACATATTGCTTTAAGGTTAATTCGCAGGCTTGATGTAACATGGGCGGAAGAAGAAGTTCATGAATATGACCGACTTAAGGAGCTTTCCAAGCATGCGGAAAAAGATTTGCCGGATTTCGTAAAGGGATGTTTGCGGCGGATTTTAAAACAAGGTAAAATTTAAGTGATGGATTATTTAAGACGGTACGGTGGCGGGTTTTGCAGGGTTGCGCGGGGGAGGTCGCGCCAGGAGGTGGTGTAGGCGGGGGAGCGTTGTTGGAATTGGGTGCTCCAGGGGCGTTTCAGGCCGCAGGCGGCGGGGAATAACGTTCCGGGCGACATGCGGCCGTTGACGGCGTCCATGACGGCCATGAGTTTTCGGCGGCGTTGGCGGTCGGGGATATCGTCGAACAGGCTGCCTTGTATGCGGTCTTCGGGGACAAGCTGGTCCAGCAGCACGCCGGCCTTTTTGTAATGATAGCCTCGGCGGAAAATCGAGCGGAGGATGTTCTTGGCGTAAGCGATTAATTCAGAGGTGTCGTTGCCGGCGACGGGCAGTTCGCGGGTGCGATAGTTGACATAGCGCGGTCCGCGAAAGAGGTTGGTCATGACAAAAACAGTGATGACGCCGGCGGCGAGATTCTGGCGGCGGAGTTTTTCGGCGGCGCGGCTGGTATAAGCGGCGACGGCTTCGCTGAGGTCGTCGAGAGTTTCGACAGGTCGGCCGAAGGATTTGGAGCAGGCAATGTTTTTATTGGGGGCGGCGTCTTCGAGGCTCAGGCAGGAACGTCCGCGCAGTTCCCAGACGGTGCGCAGGCCCGTGACGCCGAATTTGGCGCGCATCCAGCTATCGTCAACATCGCGCAACTGGGCCGCGGTTGTAATACCGGCCTGGTTGAGTTTTTTTTGCAGGCGCGGCCCGATGCCCCAGATTTTTTCCACGGGTGCGCCGGCCAGAATGTCGGTCAAATCCGGCGCATCCACTAAATTTAATACGCCGGCGGCGGCCGCCGTTTTTTTGGCCAGATGGTTGGCGAGTTTGGCCAGCGTTTTGGTGCGGGCCAGGCCGATGGATACCGGGATGCCGGTCCATTGCCGGACGGTGTCGCGTATTTGCCGGGCGTAGGCGGTCAGGTCCAGGTGGGCTAGACGGGTCAGGTCGAGAAAGGCTTCATCGATGGAATAAATTTCCATGTCGGGCGTAAACCCGCCCAGGGTTTCCATGACCCGGCGCGACATGTCGCCGTAGAGGGTGTAATTGGAAGACAGGCACACCACGCCGTGGCGCTCAATGAGGGGGCGGACCTTGAAAATGGGCGTGCCCATGGGAATGCCCAGCGATTTGACCTCATTGCTGCGGGCAACGACGCAGCCGTCGTTATTGCTCATCACCAGGACGGGCCGACGTTCGAGGGCGGGGGCGAAGACCCGCTCGCAACTAACGTAAAAGTTGTTACCGTCGGCGAGGGCGAAAATACGGTCGCTTTGAAAGTTCATAGGGCATGAATAACATATCTGACGACGCCCCAGATGGTTAGATCGGCGTCCGGCGATATCTGGCGGGAGGGGTAGCGGTCATTTTCGGCAAGGAGGCGGATTTCGCCGTCGTCGCGGCAGAGGCGTTTGACGGTAAGTTCGCCGTCAATGGCGGCGATGACCACGCTGCCGCTGCGGGCGGCGACGGCGCGGTCCACGACCAGAATGTCGCCGTCGTGGATGCCCGCCCCGGTCATGGAATCGCCGCCGGCGCGGACGTAATAGGTGGCCGCAGGGTGCTCGATGAGAAGCTGATTGAGGTCCAGCCGGCCTTCCAGATAGTCATCGGCGGGGGAGGGAAAGCCCGCCGCCACTCGTTCCAACTGAAGCGGCAGAAAGAGCTTACGTGTTATCGCCGCCGAATATAAGGCTCGTACCGTACCCATCCGTCAATATCTCCAAAACTTATGTTAGGTATATGTTAGGGTTCTGGCCGGGCGTTTGCAAGTCCAAAATCGCCGATGGCCCTGCCGTGGTGCAGGCAAACGCGAATAAAAAGACCTCTTTGCCACGAATCCGCCTCAGGCGGACGAATCGACACGAATAAATGCTTTATCTTTTGTCATTTTCTTCGTGCTTCTTCTTGTCGCGGCGTAGTTATAAACGTAGCCGGGCGTGCCTTTGTGGTGAATAAGTATTTATAATATAAGTAGTTACGGCATTGTCGGCCCAAAATAGTTTTTTGTTGGCGAATAAACCCCCATGATCTATAATAAATCTGTTCATTGCTTATATAAGGTTACGGCCCCTGGGGCAGCCAGCGGTTGTCCTTAGTCGCCGCGAGCGCCTGTTGGGAACGCGGTTCTTGCAGATGCTCTACGGCGAGACATGGGATGGCAGCGATTGGCCAAACCGGATAGGGCAGTTTCAGGCTTAGTGCATTAATAATGGAGGTTAGGATGAAGACTCAGTGTGGACTTTGGGCGGTAATTCTGGCGGTGGTTCTTGGTATCAGCGGCACGTTTTCGGCGGCGTGTCCATCTGCCGACCTGACCGGCGATTGCAGGGTGAACCTGGATGACTTTGCCGTGTTGGCCTCCGGGTGGCTGACGATATATGATGCGGATGACCTCGCGGATATGGCCTCCCAGTGGCTGGAGGACCGGTCCGCCGCCTTTATAACGACCTGGGACACGAGCAAGGGGAGCGGCACGACGGTTACGCTGGCGCTGGCCGGCACGGTAAACGCCATAATCGACTGGGGCGATGGCAGCCCGGTCCAGCATGTCACCACGCCCGGCCCGCATAGTCATGATTACGGTGTGGATGGCATTTATACCGTCTCGG
>CAZOCV010000076.1:0-15452 GCA_964578395.1 uncultured Pirellulales bacterium | reverse complement strand
GCGGACCATTACGCCTCGCTGGTTTTAATCGCCAATTATGTCCGGCCGGAACTCAATCAGCCCGGCGGGGCGTTATATCAGACCCTGCTGAGCTGCAAGGAGCTTTGTCTTACCGAAAACGGTTTGCTGGCGGAATATGATCTGAAGGCCATGAAGAAAGGGCCGACCGCTTCCCTTGATCGGTTATCCGAGTGGCTGCGCGACGGATTCATTCGACTGATGGAAGCCATGGGAACCGAAAATATCTGGTACGAAGAGTTTGTCCGCTTGTCCGACGCCATGCTGGATGAAGCGGATCGTCAGGGTGGTATTGAGGTTGCGTTTACCAAGCCGGAATTCGTCGGCCACATGCTGCAATCATTGTCCAGGTTATACCTCATAACCGGCAATGAGCGGTATTTATTGGCCGCAGAGAAACTGGCCGATGCTCAACTGGCCGACCCGGATAAAGTCGTGGGTATGGCGACCCTGTGGGACCATTCCTGCGAGATGACGCCCGGCCTGGGAGAATTTATCGCCATGGAAGGCCAGCTTCATCGTCCCAGGTTAAAGGAATATGCCGCATCGCTGCGCGTTATTCTGGATCGGCTCCGTGAAAAACACGGTCATCCCGAAACCGGTTTTCTGTGTGAAAACAGTGTTGGCCAGAATAACCTGATCGAATGGAAACGCCCTCCCAATGCCTGGGGGTATGTATTGTTTACCTATCAGAACGTTGATCAGGCCACCGGCGGCCATCGCTACGATGATTTCGTGAAAAAACCGCTGACATGGATGGTGGATAATTATCAGCGGCGCGATGAAGTTATTTCCTTGTGGCCGTACAACAGGTCCAGTGATGCCCATAGTGATACGTATGAGAGTATTCTGACGTTGATGACGCGATATCCGGATCTTGAGGGCATGTATGAACTCTTGGACTGGACGACGCTGCAGCATATCCATCGCCGCCAGTCGCAGGAAAAATATGGCCCTTATACCGGCGGTCATTTCGACGGCAGCACCGGCCGTAATCTGTGTATTCACATGATGCTGCAATCCCAGGGCGTGCGCACGGCGCCTTTTGTGGAAGGCCTGCGCCTGGGCGGCGTCCAGAACGATGGAAAGCTTTATTTGAGCCTGAGCAACTGCCGCAGCGAAGCATGGAAGGGGCTTTTGCGTTTCGACTGGCCCCGCAATGAAGGCAAAGCCGGCATTATCAACTGGTCCCGCATCAATGAATATCCTCTGTGGTTTACGGTGCGTCCTGATAAATCTTACCAGGTGGCCATTGACGACCAGCCTGCGCGCAAAATGACCGGCAAGGAATTAATGCAAGGATTGGCGATAGACGTCCATCCGGAACAAACCAAACATATATGGGTAGCTCCTGTCTTATAATTTCTCTCGGATTATAATTAGCTCCTGTTGCGGAAAGCCTTGGCGCGACACTGTCATACCCGCGAAAGCGGGTATCCAGACGGAAAGACTGGATTCCCGCCTGCGCGGGAATGACAAAAATGCTTATCCGCAACATATACTAATTAACCGCCGGGCGTTGTTGGCTTGGTCCACGGCATCCACGACGATAAAGCCGCCGGGGGCGCACAGGCGGCCGGGTTGGAGCCGCCTGATTTTTTGCCGGGATGTCTTTGCTGGCAGGACAACCGGTTGACTAAACTCGTTGTATATTCATTAAGATGCGTCTTCGACAAGCTGGCGCATTTTCGCGGCATAGGTACGCGCACGTTTAGGCGTATCAAAGTAAGCCTGAGGGCCGTAGCGTTTTTCGATGAGGTCGGCGCTGGCGGCAAATTTGTCAATATAGTCCAGCGCTTCAGCACGCAGTTCCTCAAGAGGTTGCGGCTCGATGCCGATGCCTTTTCGGCAGTTCAGGTAACGCATGGTGGCGCAGAAAGCAAGGTTTTGCCCAGCAAAAACCTCGATAAGGTCCCTGCTCAATTCGAGGTAGTCTTTGAGATTTTTATAATCAGCCTCGCCGAGGTGGGGACGACCCTGTTCGAGAATATCCAACGAGGCATTCGCCAGAGAACGAGCCAGCTCTTTTTCCGCCTTGATTTTGTGCAGCGTAATCCAGTCCGGCCGCCGAAGTTCATCGCGGGCGAGTTCTTGACGCGGAGATAAAATCCACGAAGCGGGACCCGCATAGGAATTCTCATTGGTGTAATCCCAGTTAGACATAAATGAATGATCCTGAATCCATTGTTCCAGAGGATATAATGTCAGATTGGTGATGTCATAGGTAGCCTGGAGAGCGGCGCTGACGTAAGGAGCGGCTTTCTGACCATAACGGCGAACAGCCCATTCTGTCCAAATGGCATCCGCCGTCAAGGTGGGTTCTCGCATCAGCCGGCTGAAGGCATAGATGTTCACTTCGTTGGGCGTGCCCAAGGCCCGGCTGTTGCGGTCACGATCCACGCGGGCTACGGCGCCGATTATTCCCTTTTGGCGGCTGTAATCCAATATCGCATGGATATATTTCACTTCGTTATATATAACCCTGCTTTGGCCGGTGAATTCCAGACCAAGGTCCATCTCGATAATTTGGGGCAAACCGGAAACATTGCCTAATAATGGATTATAGGGATAAAACGGCGACCAGTCTTGTGGTACGCATTTAGTCATCATTACCACGTTGCCTTTATCCCTGACAACCCTGGCAATGGAAGCGATGGCTTGCTGCATAAAGGGAAGCTCCTGCGGTCCATTCATGATGGTTCGAATAAAAAGCGTTTTACCATGTTCCAGACAAATATCCGCCATCACCTCAATAAGTTTGGCGACGCGAGCGTCGTCGGACAAGTCGCTAATCACTTTGTCGCTGTAAATATACACATCCGACTGGACGCTAAAGGACAGAACCAGACCATCCGTTTCCGGCAGCAGCTTAAACGCCCGGCCATATTTTTCCCGCAGCCATCCCCAGAGGGCATCATTGATAACTACATTGTTGTTTTCTTTGAGAATATCGTTCACCGCAGTAAGTTCATGGGTCCACAAATCAACCTTGAGGTCATTTTGATGGGCCAGATGGACAATGTTACGAATTAATTCAAGTTTTTCCGGAGATTGATAAAGTTCATGAATATTCATGATAATATTTTTGCATAATTGGATCCGGTTCATGCCGCTTTCTTTGGCTTTGGGGATGGCGGCCTGCAGATATTCCCAGTCATTATCCTGAAATTGCCAGATGCGATAATGCAGCATGTCATCCTTGACGGGTTCGCCGGACTGAGCCACAAGTAAAGAAAACAATACACTCCACGCCATAATTACCAGACCTGTCATGTATCTGTCAAAAAAACGCATGGCTTAACCGCCTTTCTCCGAATGCACGGGAAAAACCGAAATACAGGCCAAACCGAGGTGAAACTTATCTGGAATACACATTATTTGCGTAATTTCCTGTATCCCGGGAAACTTTTATGTTATTTCTCCATTTACCAGAAGGCGATGACATATCCAACGCTAATCATGAACCAGATAATCACGGTTGAAAGGGTATTATATAAAAGCCGTAGAAATAGACTATAAAAAAACACCCCGGATTTGAACCCGGGGTGTTTTGCCATGTAAATATCCGTTTAGGTGTTTATCCGTTGTTGTTCATATTTTCAGTACGGAGACTCACAATTCATATTCGCCGGATCATTACAGCTAAGCCACAGTGTGGCAAACGCCTGCAGGTCATACAGGTCCACAAAGCAGTCCGGCGTACCGGAAGGCCCGCTGATATCGGCCGAAATGGTTAAACCGTCATTTACAACATCGGCACACGTCTTGGTGACAACCGTGACCGAAACGGTATCCGACTTAGAAACAACCGCATCCGTCGCGGTAAGCCGGAGCACATACGTACCCGGAAAATTAAACATCACGGTGGTGCCGGGATCTGCAGAATTGGCGAAGGTTACCTCGCCGCCGGCAGGAGCGTATTCCACACTCCAGGAAGTAGTTGCGTTATTATTAACGTCAAACACCATGCCGTTAAGAACCGCCGGAATGGTCGAACTTAACAGGTACTGAAAATCTACACCGGCATTAACCACCGGCGGAGCATTAATGCCTTCCAGGGTCAGAGCCTGTACGCTAGCTTCATCCTGACCGTAATTGTAAATACGGACCTGGTCGATGCCGCCTTTCCAGGGAACAAAACTCCAGCTGTCGCCGCCGGCGTACCCGCCAATGGTCCAAACGGAAAGTTCGCTCATCTCACTGGCAGGTCCCCAGCCCAGCGCCGGATTATCCTGCACCAGATAACCATCGAGATATATCCGAATGGCCTGGCCATCATACGTGGCGCAGACATGATGCCATTCGTTATCGAAGATATTGTACTGCGTCGTATCAATATCGGCACGAATCTGACTGGGATTGCGTAGCGTTAACAGCAAATTATTCCCGTCGCGGAATAACCGCAGAACATTGAATTCTCTCATAACAAGAGAACGACTGGCCAGAAAGTCCGCCTGGGAAGCCAGCTTAATCCATGCCGACACCGTTGCCTCGTAAATCCTGTCGTCCAGGTTCGGCGTTGCCGCCGGATTGCTGGTGATAGCTACAAAATGCGAAGTGCTGCCGTGGAATTCCAGAGAGCTATTGGGCGAAATCCCGCCGATCGCGCCGGGAACCAGCCAGTTGGGATCAACAGCACCGGTTGATGTGGTGAAATTACCAACATTATCATACCCCGAAGAATCGGCCACGGTGGTACCGGTATTTTCTTCCATCATCCAATATCCGATGCAGGCATCAAGGGCGGGGTCTTTGGCCCGAACGGTAATTTGCTTTGTGGCCGCCTTGGGTCCTTCATCGGTGCCGTTGGGCGTTCCATCCATCGCCGTTAATTGTAATTCATAAATACCGGCGACAGGAAAGGTGATATCGGGAGCGGCAACCGCATTGCTGGGAGAAAACGTCGGCGTACCCGGCCCGCTTAACACCGTCCACTGATATGTCAGGGGCGCCGGCGTGCCGGAAGGAACGCAGCCTTCGACGAAGGGGCGGCCGTCATCCGCCACCGTCACCTGCATCGTCGTCGGGGTGTTGATGGTGGTATAAAGGTAATTGCCCGCCACACTGGTCGCCACCGTTATTTCCGGCGGAAAGTTGTAGCAGTCCGAGGACGAAATAACTTCAATGCCGTTGATGCGAACATAATGCGGAGCAACGGCAGTCACCGTCAATGTCACCACACCGGAGGTATCGGCCGTGGCGGTACCTGCATAACGGTACGTATCCGTGGCATATATTTCGCCATAACCGCATATGGTCGTGAGCAGATAACTTCCGTTGGAATACCAGTCCGCCACGTTGCCATCCAAAGACGATGCGTATTTGCGGTCGTAGGAATAAACGGCGATTTCATATTGCCCGTTGGGTGAAAGTCCGCTGAGGGTAATGGTGGCGGTGCCGGTGTTGGCGCTCTTGTAGGCAAAGTCGCGATAAACATTATAGTAGGGACAGCCGGGTACAGGAGCCTCGAGGGGATTTACCGCGCGGTCGGTGGCCCCGGTAAGGCCGCTGGTGCTAATGGTAATACCTTTTGACGTAAGCGGGCTGTTCCAATACCACTGCGTCCAGCCCGGTTCCAGGCTGGCAGGGTCCAGTGTGGTTAAATTACACGCATCAAACTGCCCGATAACCGTTTCCGCGAATGACGCCGCGGTCATACCCACCAAAAGCAGGCCTATCAAAATCATATTCTTTTTCATTGTACTTCTCCTGAATCATCAAACCATAATAAACATCAATAACAATTTTAGTCACATTGACCTATCCCGCGTTCTCCTTTAATTGGCACCTCCTTCCATATGTTTTGTTCATTCCGGACACGTTTTACACCAGGCCTACGGCCGTAAAAGGGATATGCACTGATAAAACGGACCGGGGGCGTCAGACCAGCTTCCCTGTGTGGTTAACCAATCGAAGGCTTCCTGCTCCTGCGACCAGGCAACATGGGTGTCGCCAAACAAGACATTGATGCCCGTCGCCTCGCCGTTGAACTGGTGCGGCAGGGCTTCATAGGTATAGAGAAAATCCGTGACCAGGGCGTATTGCGCCGATAAATCTGAAAATCTATTGGTATATTTGGGGCAGGAAAAATTCAAATAGGATATCCCCGCGGGGCTATACCGGGCGTTTTTGCTCTGGGGAAAATAATTATACGAAATTCGCGTGACACCATACGCGCGGCGCTGAGGCATTTCAGGCGCCGGCCAGGTTTCACCCGGATGTTTATAGGCCTCCCAGGTAAACATCTGCACCGTATCGCCGTCGTTATTGACCACAACGGATGAATTGGCATTTAATCCCGGACAATAAAAGACTTCCGGAGCCGAAATGATGCCGCTGTCATACAACGGCGCAAGGTTATAAGCCTTCGTGACAACATGGGGAGAATTATAGTCATCCAGTCTGTACATCCAAAAGGTCAGATAGGGATAAATAGCACTGTTGGGACTGTAGCCGGTGATTCCTTCCCTGACATTGGTCATCAGTATCGGCTCGGGGATTAGGCCGCTGTTGTCGGAAGCATAGGTCGAAATTCCTACGCCGATGCTGTGCAAATTCGCAGCGCAAACCACCCGTTTGGCCTGCTCCCGCGCCCGATTCAGCGCCGGCAGCAGAATCGACACCAGTAACGCGATGATGGACACCACCACCAGCAGTTCGATTAACGTAAACGCTTTTGATTTTCTTTGTTGCAGCATGGTAACTCCTGTGTATCTTAAACCTGCTTCATTGAATGGGCATCTGCTCCAGCTCAAACCAGTCCAGATAAATGCCCGACTGTCGGAAATTAAAGGTAATCGTATGCTCGCCTTTATCCAGCCACACGTTCACCGGATCCGCTCTATCGCGGTCATTAACATAATCCAGGCTGTAAACGCCCGCCGGGGCGATATCCCACAGCCAGTCTTGCGGGAAATGATTATCGATGGTGACAAAAACGGATTTCCGTTTCATATCAGGAACCTGACACCAGGATCGAATATGATAATACCCCGCGTATTTTACGTTAAACCGATGAAACAACTGGTTATTCCTCGTGGAGAGATAATTAAAATCACCGGGTTTGTGCTGTTCCAGGGAATAGATATATCGCCCGGCGCCGGCCGCGGCATCGTGACCGATACGCAGGGCGCCCATGATTTCGCCTGCTTCCGCTTCCAGGGTGATGGCGTCCGTGGTTCGTGCGGCAACAACGAAAGACAGGGTGTCACTGGCGGTATCGCCGGACGCATAACGAACCTTCATTTGATACGTATATTCCGTATCCGGCCGGAGATTTTTATCCTCATAAAAGGAATGACGCTGCCAGCCGCTGTCATGGCCTTCACCGGAAATACAAGCAAAATAATACTCCACATTAGCCTGCCGCGAAGCGCCTATGGCCTCCATAGCGATGGACCGGCTGCCGGTGGCGTGAGGACGCACCCGCCAGTAATTACTGCTCAAGTCCATGTCTTCGCGGAACGGCCTGGTCGTGAATTCCACCGCCTCGGCGGCAAACGTGTATCGGCCGCTATCCACAATAACGCTGCGGCCGTCATCCGTTCGCGAAAGCTGAACACAACCGCTTCGCACCGCCAGACAGGTTCCCAGCGGATTAGCGGCCAGTTGGAAATCGGTTCCCAGCACCCGATTGCGGCCGTAGTCCGTTTCGATGGTCAGAGGCATATCTGGCGATTGGGGAGCAATCACGGCGTCGATTCGCCCGTGAATCAGATGATATTTCTTGCCCTTCTCCCTGGACACGACGGCAAAATGGGTATTTTCCTCCAGATGGAAAGACGTTTTTTCCGTGCGATAATAAATCCGGGCGCTGCCGCCGACGCCGGTTTTTACCAGATCGCCGGTTTTTAACCGACGAATATTCTGAGCGGGCAAGGTTTGCCCGTCGCGCACGACAGTCGCATGACTCGCATATTGCAGCCGGGGACTGGCGTCCAAAAACCGGTCATAAACAAAATAACCCAGGAGGGATATCGCCACGCACGCCGCCAGAATCAGCACCGGCCGACGAAAACGCTGTTTTTGCTCATGAAGATAATTGCGAATGCGAGACTCTTTGGGGGATTCCGCATTCCCCGCTGCCGGCAAGGACGCCTGCTGGAGCGAGTCCCTCAGTTTATCGTCGGCGATTTGCCTGATTCGTTTCAGTTCCTTCTCCCGAAAGGCCTCTTCCTGAATTTCAATATCCTGCTCCACCACTTCCTTGAGAATGGAAAACCCTTCCTCGTCGGGTTCTTCAAAGATAGGCAGCGACAGATTTTTCCCTCCATATCGGCTGATTTCCGTACAAATGTCGATATGTTCCAGGTAATGCGCCATAGCGTCAGGATCATCGCGCAACCAGCCATTCAAACGTCGGCATTCCTCGGCGCCGGCGTCTCCCTCCTGCACCCGCAGCAGCAATTCATTGAACGCAAAGAGGTCTTGTAGATTCATCCCTTCGCCTCCCACGCCGACATGGTGCGATGAATACAAAGCTGCAGCAGCGTATGGATTTTCGCAAACGTTTTATACAGCGTGTAAACGGAACGCCCCACCTTTTCGGCGATCTCGTTTATTTTAAGTCCCTCATCATAACGCATCTGCAGCATGTGATGATGCGATGAATCCAGCTTCTTCAGACAAACATCCAGAGCCAGTAAACGATCATCCTGTTTGGAGGGCCGATTTTGCTGGGATTCGGAAATTTTTTCCAGCACTTCCGGTTCGAATATCCGGTGATTTTTTGCCTGCCGGGCGCGAAACTTCAAGACATGATATTTCGCCACCTGGATGCCCCAGGCCAGAAAATTGGTATTTTGCTCAAAGCTGGCGAATTTCTTCCACATGGCGATGGTCGTCTGCTGCATGATTTCTTCGGCATCCGTGGTTCGCGGCACCAGCGAAAGAATGTACGCATATATCCGCTTCTGGTGAGACACCAGCAAAGCAAGAAACCGTTCATTATCACTCATGTCTTGCGGCATATTTCACTACTTTTATAGGCATTTTGGCCGCTGCCTCTAACGGATACACCGGCCATTCCAAATAGTAATCCCTCATCGATGCCAAAATTGACCATATAAAATTTCGAATATGTGAATAATTTTCTCCAAATAGCAAATAATTTACACAGACCAGCATCAGGCCTCCCCTCAGCCTATTTAGACTGCCGCTATAGGCCTATTTTGCAGAAAAAGACATATCCTACTATAATATAAGCAGTTACGCAGCTTTCCGGCCGTACCATTATCGTCAGCCAAAAGGCGTTTTTCTTGTAAATCACCGGCTAAGGGTATATTATTCTGCACACTTATTATATCCGGCAATTTGAGCAATTTCCTCCCGCCCCATTTGCCCCCCCCTTATGTAGTCGGAATATCTGGCATATTCCCCGCCCGGAGCGGGTATATAATAGTTACCAATTACCCGACAGAGCGTTACCGGCTGACCAAAGACGGTCGATGCCGCGCGGTTTATTGTCCAGCGTGATAGAAATTGTTGTGCAGGTACAGTATGTCCCTGAGCTTATGGAGCCGAAGGCACTTCTACGCCGACAGTTTGTGCTATAGATGCAGCGATTTCTTGTATTCAGTCGGGCTGAGGCCGGTTTCCCGGCGGAAGTAACGGGAGATGTGGTGCACATCGCTGAAATTGGTTAATTCCGCGATTTTAGCTATCGGCGTGTCCGCTTCAATCATGTTTTTGATAAGCTCTATTCTGATTCGCTTGATCAGCGTGTTAATCGAATGGCCCATTTGCCCGCGAAATTTTTTGGCCAGTAACCACTCCGACACGCCCGCCGCTTCGGCGACATCCCTGACCTGAATGGCGTTTCGGGCATGAGTATAAATAAATTGGATGGCGGCACGAATGGTTTCATCGCGGACCGCCACGAGATCGGTGGATTCACGGGATATCACTTTTATGACGCTGTCGAAAATCCTCTGGCCCTGCATCTTTTGCCCCTGCATGAGCTGATCGAGCAACTGGGCGGCCTCAAAGCCCACTTTCTGCGTATCAATATGAATGCTCGAAAGCGGCGGGCTGGACAGATTACAGATAGTTTCATCATTGTCCACGCCCAGGACGGAAACATGATAAGGTATTTCCAGCTGGGCAATTTTGCACGCCGCCGCCACCTGTTGGGCATGGCTGTCGTTGCAGGCGAAAACCCCGACTGGTTTGGGCAAGTCTGTAAGCCACTGGGTTAAGCGCGGCTGCTCTTCGATCCAGGTAGGGGGCGTCTTCCCCGATTTTTGCTTATAAACGTGAACAGTCAGGCCGGCGGAGGCGGCCTCCTGAACAAAACTTTCGCAGCGCCCCCGCGACCATGCGTGCAGGTCATAGCCGCAAAATGCCAGGTTTTTAAAGCCGCGGTCAAGATAATATCGTGCGGCCGTTTTGCCGGTGGTCGCCGCATCATTGAGCAGGGCGGGGATTTGAGGATAGGCATCGCTGGCGTAGGGAAACATGATAATCGGTATGCCGGTGTCCAGCAAAACACCGACATCGTCCGGTTCGCGGATAATCACCCCATCAATCTTCCACTTCGTAATATATGAGGCCACTTGTTTACAGTTGGTGATATCTCCAAAAGAACTATAGAAATCATGGGGGCCAAAAAGAGACCACTGCCGGATAAGTCGGGCGTGGTTGGCAATGCCCAGAAGCAGATCCCGGTCGTGCTGCTGGGCGTTTTTTACCAATATCAGCACTTTTTTGAAGTTATCGGAACTATTCGTGGGGATGAGCGGGGTCTTTTTCATCGTTTATTGTATTCAGGCCAAAATGACAAACATCTTTCTGCAACGTAATTGGTTATATTTTAACACAAAGTGGCGTGGGAGCCAAGTCTTAAATTTGTTCTAATTCAGTAGAAGAGAGAACATGTGAATAGTCATTCGGCGAGATGCTCTTTTGCTTTTCCGAAAAAGAACGTGATACACAAGGATGCAAAACCGGCGCGTTTTTCTTTATTGCCTATAAACACAGGAGTTGGAATGTTTCTGAACGCTAATAAGAAAAAGGTTTTTATAGGTGGCGGCCAAACGTGCATTTAGTAAAGAAGGTGGCATTGGAAGATATTTGGACCCTTAAAGGGCACAGAAATTCCGTCCCCAATTTTGACGTGGTGGCGCCCAATAATTAAGGTCCGAAACTATTAATTTTAATACAGGTTGAGAAAAAGTGGTTTTTTGGAGGATTTTTATGGAATGAAGGACATGTGTAACTGGTTGTTGGAAGTTATGAAACGAGTCTTAAATCAAGGAGATGCAAAATGAAAAAGACATGTTTTATTGGTATTATGGCGGCCATTGCGTTGATGGCAGCCAGTGCATTGGTAACGGCCGACATCAGCGCCGTTGCCAATAGTGGTTTCGAAGCTGATGCGGCGTATCTATCTGGCGGCGTTGGGTTTGTTCCCCTCACCGGCTGGGAAGATTGGACTACAAGTACAGAAAATCCCTGGGCCGTACACCTGGTACAAGAAGGTCTTGCGGGCGTTGTGGGTACGGATTATGGTCCTGGCGCCAGTGATATAGTCTGGCTGGGCCTTGCATCAGAAGGTTCCGGTACGGTAACTGGCGGCATCTATCAAGACCTCGGAACGACGGCAACGAATGGTTTCTATGTTGCCCAGGCGTTTCTCCAACCGTTCACGGCGTATTACCATGCGACGCCTTTCAAATTCAGTTTGCGCGACACCAGTGATAACGAACTGGCCTCCGTACAAAACGATGATGTCAAATGGATCGTCCCCAACGCTCTGGAGATGATGGCGGGAACCCCGGTGATTCTGGCCGAAGTAACCTACCAGGCGACCTCCGCCGTGAATTTGCGTGTGCAAATAGAATCCCTGCCAGATCCAGTGATTACCCGTCTGGATGTGGACGACATTGTCGTCGTTAACGAAAAGCTTGGCGCCAACACGCCCAATCCGGGACGCTGGGCCTTGCAGAGTGTGCCCACCACCAGCCTGCAGTGGGCCGCCGGCTCAACGTCGGGAATTAACGGGTATGAAGTGTTTCTAGGCTCGTCGCCGGATCAGCTCGTTTCGCAAGGCACGACCGCAAGCACCTCGTTTCCGGTATCGCTCACTCCCAATACCATTTACTACTGGCGTGTGGATGCTCAGACGTCAGGCGTAACAACCGTCCCCGGCATGATCTGGGCGTTCCGCACGGAATTGCAACTGCCGGTCATTGATGTCCAACCGGTGGATACTTCCGGTGAACTCGGTGGGAATGCCACCTTTACCGTGACCGCGTCCAATCCTGCGGGCGGTTCTTTGTCGTATCAGTGGTACTATGACCCCAACACCCTGACACCCGGCGATGAAGTGGCCTTAACCAATGGCACTGATTATAGCGGTGTGGATACCGCCACCTTGACGATTTTAGGCATCGAAGAATCAGACGCCGGAAAGCCGCTTTTCTGCAGAGTTATCAACGTATATGGGGTTACGGACACGGATCTGGTTACGGTGGAAATCCCCCGGTTGATTTACTACTGGCCCTTTAACGACAGCCTGAACGAAGTTAAAGGCTCCGGAAGTTTCGTGCAAGCCATTGGCGATCCGGACTATGAAACCGGTATGGTCGGCAACGCCCTGAGCCTCGATGGCGATGATGGGGTGTTGTATAATAACATATGGCTCCATTATGGCGACATGGAGCAGCCTGTTGCGAAACGTTATATCCGGAATTCTACCGGCTCGAGCACCATGACCCTGTGGATCAAGCCCGCTAATGTTGCTCAACTATATATCAAGATTTTCAACTTCGCTAATCGGAATCTGGGATACGCGAATAACGCCGGGTTTTTGCGTCTTCATGATGTTATTTGGACGGGGGACGAAGCTACCAATGACGATGCTGATTTTGCCAACATCATTGCCAATAATCAGTGGACGTTCCTGGCGTTACGTTTTTCCGCCCATGCGACAACGCTCTTTGTAAACGGCGTTGCTCATATCGAGAGACCGCGCGATGGAAAATCATACGCCTCCCCAACCGCATCGAATTTCTATATGGGTTGTGCTTCAACGACCAGCCAATTTTTCGATGGCGCTATTGATGAATTCAAGGTTTACAACTATGAGCTCTCGGATGCGCAGATTGCCCAGGAATATGCCAACATTGCCGGCGTTCCGGTCTGCGTGCAGGATAATCCTGCCAATATCGTGGAAGAAGGCAATTGTGCCGTCGATCTGGCCGACTTCGCGGTGCTGGCCGCACAATGGCTGCAGGATTGCAATGTTTACCCGGCTCCGTAAGGATATGGGTTGGCATAACGTAATCGTGCAAGCGATTGGTTGAGAACGTGTGTGTTTCAAAGGCCCGCGCTTCGGCGCGGGCTTTTTCTTCAAAAATGAATGAAAGGCCCTTCATTATAACGCCTGGGCGCCACGAGGAATTTGGAGCCCGGTTTTATTTACAGAACATGGAGACGTTACCATGAAAAAAAATATTTCAAAAGGTTTTACCCTGATCGAATTGCTGGTCGTGGTATCCATTATCGCGTTGCTGGTGTCCATTCTGCTGCCGGCGCTGTCGGAAGCGCGACGACAAGGCAAGCTGGCCTACGACCAGAACAGCTTGCACCAGATCGGCATCAGTCTGAACATGTACGCCGGTGAAAATAACAACTGGTATCCGCCTGCCACCGGCGCCGGCGCGGTGTGGGATATTTCCTACCGAACCAGCAATTATATTATCAAAACCGGTGGCGACAAAAAAACGTTTTATTGCCCGCTGGAAGGCGTTAAAAACCCTGATGAGGATATTTTCTGGCGCCATTCAGAATGTGTCCAAACACATCGAACCGATATGGGCAATCTACCCGAGCCGGATGATGATCCTTACCAAGTCGGCGACATAACCTTACATAACCTGGACCGCTATGGCCGGGTAAGCGGTTACGTCTGGCTGATCAAACGCCTGGAAGCTTATGCCAAGGTGGATGGTGATCGTCCTCCGATTTTGGGCATTCCAAAAAGAGATTGGGTATCCCGTTCTACCCAGCGCTTTGCGTCCGAAACAGAATTAGTTGTGGATGCAACGATAAGTGATACTAGAGTTGTAGATACGGCCCAATGGTCTCATCACCGATGGGGTTTGTACGCTTTCTTCGGGGTGGAAGACAAAACCGCCCATCTCAGTCGGGATGAAAAACCGCGAGACGGCAATTGTCTGTATGTTGATGGCCATGTTTCGCGTAAACAGTTCGATGAAATGGTGTCGCGCTTGTACCTGGGCTATTTTTGGTGGTGGTGATTCTGGTGCTTTGTTAAGGCATATTTTAATGTTTTGACGGACATCGGCGGAATCTGTTTGTATGTTTGGTCATTTATATGGTCAAATATCTATCTGAAATGCCGCCACGGAATCGGTGGATTATTAACATAATTTGGTGTAGGACTGGCACTACCTGTAATATAGAATACATTGAGACAGGCGTGATAGGTTTAACTTCTTTGATATTTTGAACTTAAGGTCGCTAATGACAGGTAAACAAAGAGTCCGTTGTGTTTTAAACAACATGAGGCCCGACAGGATTCCCATTGATCTGCACAATTTTCTAGTGTGTGCGGGATTAACCGGAAAACCTTACTCAGAAGTTTTTCAAAGTTCGGAATTGATCGCGGAATCCCAAATTCTCGGCCAGGAGCTTTTCGGCCATGATGTATTGCTGGTTGAGGTTGGCATAGCCACGCTGGCCGCTGCCTGCGGCTGTAAAATTGATTATCCGGTGGATGCCGCACCCTGGATCAAGAGTGCTCCTCTGGCGGGCATGAGTGCGGGTGAAGCCGCCCAGGCCCTGGAGTCGCTGAAACTGCCGGACCCGCAAACCAATATTTATCTCAAAACGGTCATTGACGCCGTTCGGATACTCGCTGAGAAAAAAGGCAATGAACTCTTCATCATGGGCCGGGCCGACCAGGGGCCGTTCAGCCTGGCATGTGAATTAAGGGGAATGGACAATTTGATGATGGACCTGGCCATGAACGAAAGCTATGTTCATGACCTCTTTGCTTTTACCACCAATGCGTATCTGGCTTATGCCCGGGCCATGATGGGTGCCGGGGCCGACGCCACGTCGATGGGCGAATCGGCGTCGGGGCAAGCCCTCATTTCGCCGGAATTTTACCGTAAATTCGCTTATCCCTATCAGAAAAAGGCTATTGATGCCCTGCATGCCAACGGTTATGTTGTCGCCAATCATATTTGCGGCAAGGTGGATCAGATATTGCCCGATATGGTCGCCAGCGGCGCTGATATCCTGGAAATCGATGAAAAAACCGATATTGCCCTTGCGGCACCATATGCCCAAAGAGGCGAGTGTGTACTTCTGGGGACGGTTAGCCCGAACCTGCTGAGAAACGCCGGCCCCTCGGATGTCGAAGCCGCCACCATGGAGTTGATCGATAAAACCAATGGCGGCCGCGG
>CAZOCV010000075.1:1778-15602 GCA_964578395.1 uncultured Pirellulales bacterium | reverse complement strand
TTGCGCCAGACGCATCCTGAACATCCGACCATTGTGCAGATATTGATGAGTTATTATGTCAGCAAATACGATGAAGCCAAGGACGCCCGGATGTTGGCGCAAGCGCGCACGGTGGTGGATGCGGCCCTGGCGAAGGATCCGGAAAATATAATTTTCCGGCGCTATCATCGCCTGCTGGATGAGCCGACGCCGACGCGGGTCAGCGATGAGCGAGCCAGAGAGATTACCCTGGAGATTTTAGAAGCGACCGCGGATCCGTTTGAGCGGAATCGCCGCCTGGGGGCCTATTATCACCAGATGTGGTCTTACAGCCGCAGCACGGGGGACGAGGCGGCGGCGAAGACGTATGCGGATAAGGCGTTAGAGTATTTGCAAACCGCGCTGGAATTGCAACCGGATAACATGGAAATCAATTCGAATTTATTCACCCTGAACCTGGCGTTGCATAACCAGACTCAGGTTGAAGCCATTTTATCCAAGGTCAGAAGTTTGGACGCCGTCGAGGCGCGGCGGTTTGAGGCTATCGGGGCCATAGAAAGCGAAAATTGGTCGGAAGCGGCCAACCGCCTGGGAAAATACCTGGAAGAACGCCCCATTTCTTCGTCGGCGCATTTGTTATTATCGCAGGTCTATTCGGCATTGGAGCGAAAGTCGGCGGCGCTGAGTGAAGCCCAACTGGCGGTGCGTCAGGACGACACGAATGCCGCGGCGCATCGTCAGGTGGCGCTGCTGCTGCATGAGCAATATCAGCAGGCCGGACAGGATTCACTGACGCTGGCCCAGCTTTTTACGATCATGCGCTCGCTGGAAACGGTGGTGAATCTGACGCCGCAGGATATGACCTGTCAGCAGTTACGGGTGTTATATTATCCGTTGTTTATCAAACTGTATGAGCAGCGTGCGCAGGCGATGGATGCGACGTCTCCATCGTATCAGGCGATACAGGAACAGGCTGATAAGTTCCGCCAGGAAGCTATTCGTTCCGCAGAGAAACTGGTGCAGGACAATACCCAGGATCCGGCGCGGCGGGTGCTGCTGGCGAATCTGTATCATAGTCTTTCCCGGCAGGTCAAGGACGGCAAAGACTATCTTCGTCTGGCGGAAGAGACGTATCGCACGTCACTGGAAGAATTACAGCAACCGCCGATTCTGATTGACGCCTACCGGTCATTTCTGGTGCAGGAAGGTCGGACGGAAGACGCCGTGGCGCTGCTGCAAACCTATAGCAAGGGGGAAGGCGACGCAGAAACGCAGTGGCGCGTGCGGCTGGAACTGGCGCAAACCTATCTGCAAAGCGGCAACGTGGACCGCGCCAAGACGGATTTACAAACGATGCTGCAGGAGCGGCCGACGGACCGCATGGCGTTGATATTGCTGGGAGACGTACTGCGGCAGGAGAGGAATTTTAAGGAAGCCGCCGCCACGTATCAGAAAGCCCGCGATGTTAAGGACGATGAATTACTGGCCGAACGCCATCTGGAAACCATTATGCAGGGCGGCGATCTGGAGCAGGCGAAGGAAGCCCTGGCCCAGTTGCGCAAGACGTATCCGAATTATGAACGTGTGGACCTTCTGGAAGCCAATCTGGCGATATTGAACGCCGATTACAGCGAAGCGATGCGTTTGGCCGAACAGTCCCTGCAAAAGAATCCGGATGATACGGTCGTCATGCTGCTGCTGGGGCGGGTGCAATTTTATGACGCGAAATATGACCAGGCGCTGGATACCTTTCGAGGGCTGCGCCGCAAAGTGGGCGCCGACAACACGACGGGGCAACTGGATATGGCCCGTGTGCTGTGGATGATGCGCCGGTATGAAGAAGCGCTGACGGAGGTTCGCGGCGTCGTGGACAAAGCGCCCACGCCGGAAGCGCGGCGCATGTTGACGGATATGCTGCAGTTTTTGAAGCGTTGGTCGGAACTGGAACGGTATTACGCCGAATTAATCAAAACCAACAAGGATGATGTTCGGCTGTATTTACTGCGGGCCAACGCCGTTATTGCTCAGGGCGACGAGGCTTTAAAGAACGGCCAGGAGCGTCTCGGTAAAGAATTATATCAGCGCGGCCTGACCGAATTGGCCGCTGCAGTGCGGATGAGCAAGGAACTCAAGCAAAACCGGCCGGAGGCGCTGTCGGCGCTTTTGGAGGCTCAGCTTCGCTTCAGGGATTATGAGGGGATGATTCGCCTGGCGGATGATAATCTTTCCGGTGAGGAACTGGATGCCTTGCTGTGGGGATATAAGGCGACCGCCTTGAGTCATCTCAAGCGGCAGGATGAAGCACTGGCCTTGTTCGAGCAGTCGCTGGAGCGGGTCAAGGATAAACCCGCCTTGCAGAACAGACTGCTGGAATTTATGACGCGGATGCAGAATCCCGAGCAAATGATTGCCTGGAGCCAGCAGCGCCTCAGCGGACAGCCGGACTGGATAGGATTGCGTCTGGCGTTGTCGGATCTCTATCGGCAGCAGCAGGATAACGAAGCATGGATTAAGACGCTGGAAGACGCCCGCGCCCTGGTGAAAGAACCGGCGGGGCAGCTTTATATTGATCGGCGTCTGGGAACGGCATACCTGGTTTCCGGAAAGACGGATAAGGCGATACAAATTCTGCGCCAACTGGTGGAGTCGCAGCCGAAGAATGTCGATATTTTGAACAATCTGGCTTATTTATTGCTGGAGAAAAAAGAGGACGTCGCCGAGGCTTTGAAACTGGCCGAACGGGCCTACAATCTGGCGCCGACCCAGGCCACCGTCATGGATACGTATGCTCTGGCCCTGCTGGAAGACAAGGATTACACCAAAGCGGAATGGATGCTGCGCCGGGCCATTCAGCAGCTTCAGCGCGATAACGAAACGGTGACGCCGGAATATTATTATCATCTGGGTCTGGCCCTGAAGGGCAAAGGCCAGAAGGGTGAGGCCGCAGAGCAGTTTGAGGCGGCTTTACAGGGGATACGTGAAAATTTGTTATCGGTGGGAGATGCGGAAGCGTTACGCAAGCAGATTGAGCAGGCGTTGAAAGAAGAATAGCAATCAGCGTCCGGCATAAGAGAGAAGGATTTACCTATGACGCAACAAAATGAGTCAATCGTGGTTCAGACGCCTCGCGGTCCGATGCGAGCGCCGATGGCGGTTCGTCCCGGCGGGCCGGGCGGCGGAGCGGTTTCGACCCTGAATGTGAAGGATGTGCTGGGCATTTTGCAGCGGCGAATGTGGCTGATTCTCATCCTTGCCATCTTGTTTACCGCCGCGGGTGTGGGACTGTATTTCTTATTGTTAAAGCAATATCCCGAATACACCTCGCGCGGCATTGTTCGGGTTAAGATGCCCAGCCGCACCAATATTCTCAATCCCAATAATTTGCTGCCGAGGTCTGATATTATCGAAATCGAGGCGCAGGGCAAGGCTACCTATTTGCGCAATGAAGCGTTTCTGGTGCAGGCGCTGGAGCGGGACGCGATTAAAGAAACGAAATGGTTCCAGAATCGCCAGGATGATCCGGAAGATCGTCTGGAGGATTTGCAGGACAATTTTTCCGCCAGTCCTCAGCGGAATTCGGATTACGTGCTGGTCAGTTTTAGTGCTTTCAGTCCGGCGGAAGCTCAGATTATCCTCCAGGAAATACTGCTGGAATTCGAGAAGCAGATGGAAGATCAGGCCAAGGGCAGTTTGCGCAACACACTCAAACAGTTGCGCGATGAGCGCAGCGCCCAGGAGACGCAATTGACGCTGCTGCGGGATCGCCAGGCAACGTTGAATCGTCAGGGGGATGTGGCCGGCCTGGAACAGAGCCAGATGGTTATTTCGGATGAAATACGTCTGCTCAACCAGGAGCGGCTGCGCCTGAGCTATCAGCAACTGGCTTTGGATCAGGAGCTTCTGCAATTACAGCAGGGGATGTCTCCGTTGATTACTCAGGCGATTGAGCAGGATCCTCTCATCAATAATCTCCGTTATCGCGTGGCGAACTTGCAGGAAACGCGGGATCGTTTGCTGGGGCGTTTTGGTGAGAGCCACCGCGATGTGGAGGAAGTTGCCGCCAGCATCCAGAGTCTGCAGGGGCAGTTGGACGCACGGAAGATTCTTTTGCAGGACCAGGCGATGGGCGCACAACAGCAAAGTTTGCAGGAACAAAAACTTGGTTTGGAAAAAAATATAATTCAGGTGGTGGAACAATTGACGGCAGCCTCCACCCGGCAGAGGGACCTGGATACCAAACTGCGCGAATATCAGGGAATTCAGGATCAAATTGAATTCATACGCAGTCGTCTGGATCGTTACGACGAACAAATAAGTCTAACGGCGGTGTCGTTGAATGATCCCGATCTGATCCCCGCGGAAGTGGTCGTCCGCGCCAATAAACCGCTGATGATCAGTTTTCCCAAACTACCAATGTTTCTGGCCGGAGGCATCGTTCTGGGATTGATGGTGGCCGTAGGTCTGGCGTTTCTGCTGGAGTTTGCCGATGATTCCATCAAGAGTCCGGGCGATGTGATGCGTCACCTGCGGACGCCCAACCTGGGTATGATTCCTCTGTACGAGGAAGATGATGCCGATACCGTGGAAATCAGCCGGATATGCGCCCTTCATCCCCAGTCGCTGTTTAGCGAGTCGTTCCGGCAGATGAAGACGGATATCATGTTCAGCGCGCCGGAGGGCGAATTAAAAACTCTGCTGGTGACCAGCAGTTCCGCCGGCTGCGGCCGAACCGTTACGGCGGTTAATCTGGCCATCACCTTCGCCGCCGAAGGCAAGCGGGTATTGTTGGTGGATGGTAATTTCCGCCGTCCGGCGATTCATCGTTTGTTTGCGGCCGGCAGTGAAAATCTGGGTTTGAGCAATGTCCTGGTGGGGCAGGCAACAGCGGAAAAAACTATCCACGCCTCCGATATTCCTAATCTGGATGTTTTAGGAAGCGGCCCTCTGCCGCCGAACCCTGCTCATTTGCTGGGCAGCCGGCAAATGCGGGAGTTTATGGACCAGCAGCGCCGACAGTATGATTTGGTTATTATCGACGGTCCGCCCGCCCTGGTCGTTAATGACGCACGTACCCTGGCGACCCTGTCGGATGGGACACTGGTGGTGGTGCGGGCCGAAAAAACCTCGCGTGGGATTGTCCAGCGTCTGCTGCGAGAACTGGCTATTGCCAATGTTCGCATTCTGGGCGTGGCGGTAAATGCCGTTCGTCCCCGCCGCGGCGGTTATTATCAGAAATCGTATCGTTCGTACTATGATTATGTCGAAACCCGCCCGGCCGCGGCCGCACCTTTGCAGGAGAAACCATGAAAGTTCCGCTGTTGGACCTGACGCAACAATATCAAACGTTAAAAGTAGATATTGAACCCGCCGTATTGGATTTATTTAATCGCCAGCAGTTTATTCTGGGCGAAACGGTATCCCGTTTCGAGCAGCATCTGGCCGAGTATTGCGGATGCGCTCACGCGGTCGGCGTCAGCAGTGGCACCGATGCGCTGATTTGCCTGCTGATGGCCCTGGGAATCGGCCCCGGCGATGAGGTTATTGTGCCAACCTTCACGTTTTTCGGCACGGCCGGCGCTGTCGCCCGTCTGGGCGCCCGACCGGTATTCGTTGATATTGATCCGGAAACCTATAATCTGGATGCCGGATACACCGCCGGCGCCATCACCGAGAAAACCAAAGTGATAATGCCGGTCCATCTATACGGTCAGATGGCGCCGATGGAAAAGATTCTCGAACTGGCCCACTGGCGCAATATTCCCGTGATTGAAGACGCCTGCCAGTCTATCGGCAGTCGGCAGCACAACGTTCAGCCCGGTCAGAAGAGCGCCGGCGCGTGCCTGAGTTTTTACCCCAGCAAAAATCTTTCCGGCGCCGGCGACGGCGGCATGATTTTATGTCAGGACGCCGGCCTTGCCCAAAAATGCCGTCATTTGCGCATGCACGGGGAAGATCGCCGCTATTATCACAGCATGATTGGCGGCAATTTCCGTCTGGATGCGCTGCAGGCGCTGGTGCTGGATATCAAGCTGCCGAGGTTGAACGACTGGACGGCGGCCCGGCGCGCTCATGCGGCATTTTATAACTCGGCGCTGAAATCGCCGGTTCGCGCGCCGCACATTGTGCCTGGCAACGTCAGTGTCTTTAATCAATATGTGGTGCGTGTCCCTCGACGGGATGAACTGCAGGCGTATTTGGCGGAGCGAGGCGTCGGTTCGGCGATTTATTATCCCGTGCCGCTGCACCTGCAGGAATGTTTCCGATATTTAGGCGGCAAACCGGGCGATTGTCCCGTCGCCGAGCAGGCCAGCCAAGAGGTATTGGCCCTGCCGGTGTTTCCGGAGTTGTCTCAGGAACAACTGGAATATGTCGCCAAAACCATCAACACATTTTATCACGGCTAACCATAGTAACCGTGTCAAAGGTAACGCCTTTTGGGCGTGTTTTATTGAAAGGTAATAAAGGTATGGCGAAAAAAGCGATGAAGGTCAATAAAGGTCGTCCTCCCCTGGTGGGAGTGGTGGGGCTGGGATATGTGGGCTTGCCGCTGGCCCTGGAATTTTTTAACGGCGGGGCCAAAGTGATTGGTTTTGACGTTAACGCCGAACGGGTCAAGCAGATCAATCGCGGCGAAAGTCCACTCAAGCACCTGCCTTCCAAGCCTATTAAGGAAATGGTCAAGTCCAATCGTTTCCGCGCCACGGATCGTATGGCCGAATTGAGCAAGCCCGACGCCATTCTCATTTGCGTGCCTACGCCGCTGACGGAAAACCGCGAGCCGGATATGTTCTATATCGAGCAAACCTGCCTGACCATCGCCAAATATCTGCGCAAGGGCCAGTTGGTCGTGCTCGAAAGCACCACCTATCCGGGAACCACCCGTGATTTTATGCTGCCGATTCTGGAAAGGTCCGGGCTGAAAGCCGGCCGCGATTTCTATTTGGCCTTTTCGCCGGAACGCGAAGATCCCGGCAACAAGCATTTTCGCACCGGTACGATTCCCAAAGTCGTGGGCGGCTACAACAAAGTCAGTCTGCAAAAAGCCCTGGAAGTTTATCACTGGGCGATTCAGACCCTGGTTCCGGTCAGCAATTGCGAAGTGGCCGAGGCCGCCAAGATTCTGGAAAATTCCTATCGCTGCGTCAATATCGCCATGGTCAACGAACTCAAGCTGGTGTTTGATCGCATGGGTATCGATGTTTGGGAAGTCATTCGCGCCGCCAGCTCCAAACCGTTCGGTTTCCAGGCGTTTTATCCCGGTCCGGGCCTGGGCGGCCACTGTATTCCCATTGATCCGTTCTACCTGACCTGGAAGGCGCGCCAATACGGTATGGCCACACGCTTTATTGAACTGGCCGGCGAAATTAACGTTTCCATGCCGCGGCAGGTCGTGCAGCGGGTGATGGAAGCTCTCAGCGCCCGCAAAAAACCCATGCTGGGCAGCAAGGTTCTGGTGCTGGGACTGGCCTATAAGAAAGATATTGACGATTTGCGCGAATCCCCCTCCATTGAATTGATCGAAGTATTGCGGGAATACGGCGCGAAGGTTGATTATAATGATCCTTTAATTCCCAGAACCCATAAGCAGCGCGAACATGACTTGAAGATGAAGAGCAAGCCGCTTTCCGCCGCCATGCTGAAGCGTTATGATTGCGTGCTCATCAGCACGGATCACAGTTGCTACGATTATAAATGGATCGTGCAGCACGCCAAGCTGGTGGTGGACACCCGCAACGCCACCGCCGGCGTCAAACGCGGCCGCAACAAGATCGTCAAAGCCTGATTATTCCGGCGTTTTTTGAGGATACGTGCATGACAACGCCCGCAACGTTTGGGCCGGAGCCTCGGCTGCGCGCCAATACCGTCTGGGGCGTTATCGCCAGCGGCAGTTATGCGCTGGGACGGTTGGGCGTATTTGTTATTCCCGCCAAATTTCTTTCCAGCCAGCAGGTGGGCTGGTTTGGCCTGGCGCTGGCGATAGTGACGCCGCTGGCGTATCTGCTGCATCTGGAATTGCGTCTGGCCTGGGTGACCGATACCTCCGCGAGTGCGTCCCTGCGGGACTATGCCGCCGTGCGCGTTTTGGGTAATTTGTTACTGCTGGCGATTTTGATCAGCGGGTGGCTGGTGCTGCCGCCATGCCTGCCCGGTTCTTTATGGCGATTGATTTTGCTGGTGGGGCTGGTGCGAATTGTCGAAAGCTGGGCGGATTTATGCCTGGGTCACATGCAAAAGCAGGAACGAATGCGGCCAGTAGCCGTTTCACATATCTTGAAAAGTATTTTGCTGCTGCTGTGGGCGCTGGTTTTGAGTTGGCGCAACTGGGATATTTTCTGGCTGCCGGCGGGGTGGGTGCTGATTATTTTACTGATTTGGCTGGTTTATGATGTGCCGTTGGCGGGCGGCCGGGCGGCGTTGCGGCCGTCGTGGTCGGGTGCGGCCATCAAACATCTGGTGATAACGGGCTGGCCGCTGGGCGTTTTTATGGCACTGACGGGACTGAATGATACCATCATTCGCACGGTGGTGAATATCTCGTTTGGTCCGTCGGCCGTAGCCTATATTGCCGCCATGACCTTGTTTGTGACGGCTTTGGTCGTTCTGCAAAATGGCGTCAATCAGGCGTTATTGCCTCGTTTGGCGCGGTATTATCAGCAGGATCGTCTTTCTTTTGACCGATTGCTGCGCAAGCTGCTGCTGTCCGCGGCGGTCATCGGGACGGGTTTTGTGCTTTTGGTCGCGGGTGCGGGTGATTATTTATTGCGCTGGGTTTATCGTCAGGAATATGTGCAGCATTCCGCGGTATTTTTCTGGGTCAGCGTCAGCGGATTACTTCTGCTGATGTCGATGGTTCTGGGCGATGTTTTGGTGGCATGTCGGCGGTTCGCTCTGCGCATGGGGAGCGTTGCGGCGGGCGCGGGGGTTACTTTTATATTGGCTCAGACATTTGTGGGTAAGTATGATTTGACCGGTGCGGCCTGGGTGTTATCCGCGTCCGCGGCCGTGAGTTTATTGATAAGCGGTTGGGGGATATATCGGACGAGAATGGCGTCCAGAAGAGTGATGACGTGATGAGACAATGCCGACGGATAGCTTGGATACTGACAGGCATCATAATGGTTCTTGGGCTGGCAGGCGCAGCGAGAGCGGAAGAGCAGGGCGTCTGGCTGGTGCTGACGCGCGACATGTTTGTCGATACCCTTGCGCCGTTACAGGCGCATCGCCGGCAGCAGGGATTCCAAACGGTTATATCCACGGCCTGTCCGGCGGAGGCGATTGCCGCACACGCCTCCAATCTGCGATATATTCTGCTGGTCGGTGATGAACTGAATACGAATGGCGATCCTTCGGCTCTTGCGGCCGCGGCGGATTCTCCCTGGCGGATGCCGTCGCGCAGGTATGCGGCGGTGTGCTGGCATGACGGCCAGAAGGAATCATTTGCTTCAGATGTTTCTTGGGGTGATCTTAACGGCGATGGCGCGATGGATGTGCCGGTGGGGCGCCTGCCGGTGCGGACGACGGAACAATTACAGGGTATCATAGAAAAAATTCTGCGTTATGAGCGCCGCGGCCCTCGTTTGGGCGACCTGACATTTCCGCTCTGGACCGGCAAGGCCGAATACGGCGAAACGATTGACCGCTTCACCACCACGGTCTTGCTGGAAAACCTCAATTCACTTGCGCCGAGATGGTGCCAGCCGTGGGTCATTTCAGCGAATGAAACGCACGCACTGTGCGGCTGGCCTTTCGATCAGGCGGAAGAGTTTGCCGGGAAAGTTCAAAAAGAAGGCGCTTTAAGCGCCTTGATGGGGCATGGCCGGCGTAATCATTTTTATTCGATGATTTATGACAAGGCATCCATTTGTTTTGACGTTAGACAAGCCCGGCAATATTGGTCCGAAGGCGACGTCGCTTCCCCTTTGATTATCATTGCGTGTTATTGCGGCGATTTCACCGGGGCGCAGGAGTGTCTGGCGGAAACGGCCCTGAATGCGCCCGGCGGTCCGGTCGCCGTCATCGCCGGCACGGGCGAAACGCACCCTTTGACCAACCTGTATGGCGGCCAGGTGCTGCTGGGACAATTGGGCCAAGACCATCAGCGGCTGGGCGATTTCTGGCGGGCGGTGCAGCAACAGACGGCGCAAACGAGATTGCCGCTGGCCGAATTGTTGCTGGCGGAGATTGAAGGCCAATTCAAAGAGCCGGAAGGTATCGAAAAAGTACGCCGCGACCACCAGTTGATATACAATTTGCTGGGTGATCCGGCAACACGGCTGTATCTGCCCGGCAAACTGCATGGCCGTATCGACCGTGAGGGCGACGGCTGGCGCTGGCGCGTGGACAAGCCGGAGGATGCAACCTGTTTACAGGTGGATCGGCGTCAAGCAGAACCGGCATTTTTACCGGGAGCATCCATTCTCAAGGCGACGGAAGCCCGCCGGCGTTTTCAGGAAGCGAATGCGGGGTTTGCCTTCGAATCCGCAGGGCGCTACAACGCCGATCAGGAGTGGACCGGCTGCGTCAAAGAGCCGGGCGTGCTGCGTTTTGTCGCTGCAAGTAAGGAACGATTTTACACCGCTGCGGTGGTGCTTATGCCGTCAAACCAAAAGAATTAATCCTGTCAATTATCACGGGGGAAAATGTCTTACCAGAATAAAAGATAAAGCGCCACAGTCGCCACAATGGTGATGCCGCCCAAAAGATAGCGATGCTTATACGGTGAAATGTCAATGGCGGATACCGGCATGGTTCTGGCCTGCTGCAGCGGTTTCAGAAGCGTTATCACCATCATCAATGCAGCCAGAATCAAAAAGATAATGCCCATGTGATGCAGGAATGCGATCGTGCTGAATTGATACACGTACGATAAAAATGAATCTTTGGCAATGTCGCCGGCCTCGAAACGGTCATGAAGCATCCAACCGGGGATGCGAAACAGGCCGTAGAGAATCACGCTCAGAATCATCGCCGTTTTGGCCGCGATGGCGGGGGTTTTCTTAAAAACCATGCCCACGAGAAAGGCGGCGACGATGCCGGGGGTGATAAAGCCCCAAATCTCCTGAATATAACTAAAGACGCCTTTAAATCCCGATATCACCGGTGCCCACAGGCAGGCGGCAACCACTATGATGGCCGTGGCGTAGCGGCCGATGACGACCTCCTTGTGGGAATCAGCGTTTTTATTGATGTACTTTTTATACAGGTCTATCGTGAAGATGGTGGCGGCCGAATTCAGGCCGGAATTAAATGAACTCATCACCGCTCCGGCCAGGGCCGCAAACATGACGCCTCGCAAGTAGCCCGGTAATAGCTGTTTAATCATATAAGTATAGGCCCCATCACCGCTGGGCACTTCATGGGCATATAATTGAAAGGCCATAATGCCCGGCATGACGATAATAAAGGGAATCAGCAGCTTCATCCAGGCTGCGAAGATGACGCCCTTTTGTCCTTCGGCCAGACTTTTGGCCCCCAGGGCTCGCTGGGTAATAAACTGGTTTAAACCCCAATAGAAGATGTTCGGTATCCATAATCCGCCCACAAAAACCGCCAGCCAGGGGACGTCAGGATCATTCCAGGGAAGCACCGTGTGCAGCTTGTCGGCATTGACATGAGAATAATTCTGCCATCCCTGTATCAGGCTGCCGTCGCCTATTTTCAGCAAGCCCAAAAAGGCGACCAAGGCCCCGCCGAGTAATAGCGCCCCGCCCTGGAGAAGATCCGACCAGACCACGGCTTTAAGCCCCCCATAAATCGTATAGGAGCCGGCAATAATGCCGATGACCCAAATACCGGCGATCATGGCCCAGAATTGGGCGGCGTCCGGGGCGAGTCCGAATTGTTTTTCGAATAAAAAGTTGATGTCAAAAATGGCGTTCAAGGCGACCGCCCCGCTATAAACCACCGTTGCCAGAAAGACGATGATATAGGCCGCCATCAGATAAATCGCCATAATCGAGCGGGCGCCCTGATCGTAGCGCCACTGGAGATACTCGGGCATGGTATAGATGCCGGCCTTGAGGAACTTGGGCAGCAGCCACCAGGCCACAAACACCAGCGTGATGGCCGACATCCATTCGTAACTGGCGATGGCCAGTCCCACCCGGCCAAACGCCTGTCCGGCCATGCCGACAAAATGCTCGGTGGATATATTGGAGGCGATGAGCGAAAAGCCGATCAGCGGCCACGTCAAACTTCTGCCGGCGAGAAAGTAGTCTTCGCTGCTGCTTTCTTTACGGCCGGCGTACAGGGAAATCACCACGACCGCCGCCATGAAAGCGACAAACACCATCAGATCCAATATACTCAATCCCATGATTCGTTTACTCCTTGGGAAAAGGCATTATCTTGTTTTGAATTTGAAAATCGTCTGATGCCGGTATGTTTCGCCCGGCCGGAGTATCACGGAAGGAAATCCCGGTTGGTTGGGAGAATCCGGGTAGTGCTGCGTTTCCAGGCAGAAGCCGTTGCGGTGGTTATAGACCTTGCTGCCTTTGCCGATGTTGCTGCCATCGAGGAAATTCCCGCAATAGAACTGCAGGCCCGGTTCCGTGGTCCAGATTTCCATGACCCGGCCGGAGGTTGGTTCATGAACCCGTACGGCCAAACTCATCTGACGGGGGGCGGGCTTGTTCAGCACCCAGTTGTGGTCGTAACCCTGGCCGTATTTTAACTGCGGATAATCATCGTTCACGCGAGCGCCAATCGCCGTGGGAGCAATAAAGTCCATCGGCGTATCGGCCACCGGAAGAATTTCACCGGTAGGGATCAAGGTCGAGTCCACCGGGGTAAAGGAATCGGCGTTAATCATAAGCTGATGGTCTAAGATGTCGCCGTTGCCCTGACCCTTGAGATTGAAGTAACTGTGCTGGCTGAAATTGCACACGGTGGTTTTATCCGTTACGGCGGTATAATCGATCTTAAGCTCGTTATCGTTGCTCAGGATATAGACCACGGTAACATCCAGATTGCCGGGATAGCCTTCTTCGCCATCCTTGCTGACATAGTGCAGTTTTAACGCAGGCCCTTCGGACGATGGATAAGGCGTGACGTCCCAGACGACCTTGTCAAAACCTTTGATACCGCCGTGAAGATGATTAGGGCTGTTATTGATTGCCAGCGTATAGGTTTTGCCTTCCAGAGTAAAGCGGCCTTCTCTGATGCGATTGGCGTAACGGCCGACAATAGCTCCAAAGTAGGGATTGGCCTGGATATAATCGTTGAGATTATCATACCCCAGCACGATATCCGCGTATTGGCCATGGCGATCCGGCGCCGTCAATCGGACAATGATGCCGCCATAATTTGTCACCTGCATCATCATCCCGTTATTATTGCGCAGCGTATAAAGCTGAACAGGTGTGCCGTCGGGTAACTGGCCGAAATCATTAATATTGATTTTATCCGACGGGGTGGCGCATCCTGAATGAAGAACCAGAATCATTGCCGCAAACAAAGCCATAATTGCGTAAGCCGCGGTTTTCATGTGGATTCCTTTCGTACCTGTAAAGTATTAGTTGTATCATGTTTTTGCGCCGACAATTTTAAACGCAACGGAACTTGATTTTAGCCCCGATGTTTTCAAATGCACGAAAAAAACTGGATGAGCTTTTTCTGGTCTTTATTTTCAAAACCGTATAACGGCTGGCTTGCGGGAGCAGGAAATCTAGGTTTTGAAGCGTTTGATGCTGTTTATAGAGATATTTTCTGGGTGAAACAAATCCAACGGGATTGTTTGTTAATGACGAAAATAAACGTTGCGTTCCATCCGGTCGGCGAGTACTCCCCGGTGGTGCTGAGATAAACGCGGATTAGATAATAGATTTGTGTTTATTATGTTGACCT
>CAZOCV010000075.1:0-1678 GCA_964578395.1 uncultured Pirellulales bacterium | reverse complement strand
CCCAGGCCGTAAGTGGTGGTGTGCAGGGGATTGCGCTGCGGTTCCGGCACCAGCGGCAGACCTGCGGCCGCCGCCATTTCGATAACGGCGGTTCCTCCGGGCAGAAGGCCATATACGGCATCGACCTTGTCCGCCAACGGCCCGTGCACCCGGCACCGCCGATAGGTTCCGCCTGTGGCGATAATCAGGGCGTCCACCGTACCTTCGCCGCCGTCGGCCATGGGTACTTCCACCAGTTGGGCTTCCGGCCGAACGCGGCGAATGCCTTCCGCGATGGCCCGGCACGCCTCGACGGCGCTGCAGGAATGCTTAAACGAATCCGGGGCGATGATGATTTTCATGCCGGTCGTTCCGTTTTTAATCAAACAGGCGAAAACGAATGATGGTTATCAGGGCGGCCAGGCCGTCTTTCCAGGTAATTTTTTTACCTTCGGTGTACGTTCGGCCGCTGTAGCTGATGCCCACTTCATAAATCCGCCAGCCGGCCCTGGCGACTTTCGCCGTCAGTTCCGGCTCGACGCCGAAGCGATTGCTTTTAAGGGTGATGCGATGGAGCACCTCTCGGCGAAAAACCTTATAACAAGTTTCCATGTCGGTTAAATTCAGATTGGTGCACATGTTGCTCAGGGTGGTCAGCAGTTTGTTACCGACCGAGTGCCAGTAAAACAGCACCCGTTTTTCCTCCGAGCCGACAAAACGCGACCCATACACTACATCCGCCCGCCCGTCCAGGATGGGCTTGAGCAGGCGGGGGTAATCCGCCGGGCTGTATTCCAGGTCGGCATCCTGCACCAGGACGATGTCGCCGCGGGCCTGGGCGAAGCCGCTGCGCAGAGCGGCGCCTTTGCCCTGATTGTTAACATGCGTGATGACCTGAATCGAAGCGTCGGGGTGTTCGGCCAGAAGGGTTTCGATAACGGCGGGGGTGTTATCGATGCTGCCATCATTGACAATGATAATATCTTTCGTCAGCGGCGTTTCCACCGCCAGAATTCGCTCCACGCACGCTTTCAGCGTGGCCGCTTCATTATACGCCGGAATGACAATGGAAATAGTCTGCACCGTTATTGAGAATCCGCGATGACATCGCGTTCGCATTCCTGGATGATTTTGATGATTTCATCGGCGGTGGATGCTTCGCGGATGCGGTCGCACAATTTGGTTTGATGCATGATGCGGCATAGCCGCGCCAGGACGTGCAGATGATGGCGGTCATCCTTGGCGCAGGTCATAAAGAAGACATCCGTTAACCGCCCGTCCGGTGCGCCAAAGCCGATGCCCTGCACGGTTCGGGCGACGACGATGATGGGTTCGGCCAGAGCATAGGGCATGGGCCGGCGCGGGTGGGGGATGGCCACCCCGGCTTCCATGGCCGTTGAGCACAGGTCTTCCCGCTGCATAAGTGCTTCCAGCAGCCCCTCGGCGTCGAACACCAACCCGGTGTCATTGGCCAGGGCGATGAGGTCGCGCAGAACGCTGGTGCGGGTCCGTGAGGGCAGCGCCGGCGCAACGGCTTCCCGGCGCAGCATCGGCGTCACTACCAGTTCATCGGCCGGCCGCTGGCGGTGGAGCTGCATTCCGGCGTCCACCGTATCGCCGTGTTCGGAGGAATGCGATACCATTCGCTGCCCCAGCCATTCCGTCAACTCCGCCCGGTTGAAGCGAAATTGCCCCGACA
>CAZOCV010000074.1:0-15696 GCA_964578395.1 uncultured Pirellulales bacterium | reverse complement strand
TTGCTGTAGCTGTCGCTGCGATAGTCGGTCTGGTAAAAACCGCTGCCCTTGAAAATCAGCCCCGCCCCGGCGCCGATAAGCCGTTTCAGCTTGTTTTTTCCGCAGACAGGACACTTCTTTTGCGGCGTCGCGGTGATGGACTCAAAGGCTTCGAACCGGTGTTCGCACGCCTGGCATTGATAATCATAAGTAGGCATAATTCACTCCGCGCCAAAATGCGGCGGGCACGGCCCGCTCTACGCTTCGTTTTCCCTGGGTTCGATGCTATCTTCAGAACCGGTATTTTCCTGGGGGGCTTTGGCGACGGCGACACGCATCGGGCGCAACACATGTTCGCCCATGAGGTAGCCGCGCGCCAACACGGAACAGATGGTATCAGGCTCCACGTCAGCACAGGGTTGATGCATCATGGCTTCATGTTTATTGGGGTCAAAAGGCTCGCCTGGCTTGGCGTCAATGCGCTCCAACCCCATGTTTTCAAGAACCTTGCAGAAGTGGTCATACACCATCCGCACTCCCTGGAGCAGATTGGCCACATCCGTGGCCTGGCTCCCCTGTTCGAGCATGCGCTCGAAATCATCCAGCACGCCCAGCAGGCTTTTGACCAGCATTTCCCGTGTAAGCTGCTGCGACTGCTCTATCTGCCGGTCGGTGCGCTTTTGATAATTCTGATAATCGGCAGCGACGCGCTGCAGTTTATCGGTTAATTCGGCAATTTGCTTTTGTGAATCAGACGCTGCCTGTTCTTTGGTTTTTTCCTCCGGTGATGCGGACGCCGCCCCGGCGCCTTCCTGGGCATGCAGCATCTCCCGTACGGCCTCATCGTCCGGCATGATAATGCGTGGTTCTTCCTGATTGTTTTTGTTCTTTTGGCTCATGACAGCTAAATCAAATTAACTTTTGGTATTATGTTTTTCAAAAAAAACCTTCATCTTATCAAAAAACCCTTTGCTTTCGGGCAGGGAACGGGCGTCTTCCGTGCGGGAAAAATCTTCCAGCAACCGACGCTGCTCTTTGGTAAGTTTGCGGGGGATTTCGATAAGCACCTGGACCAGCAGCGAACCGCGTTTATGCGAACGCAGACCGGGCAGGCCCTGGTCTTTAATCTGAATCACCGCGCCGTGCTGCGTACCAGCGGGAATTTCCACGGACGTTTTGCCTTCCAGCGTCGGCACGTCGATGGTTGCTCCCAGCGCCGCCTGGGTGAACCCGATGGGCACACGGGCCACCAGGTCGTTTTCGTTGCGCAGCAAAAAAGGATGCGGTTTAATTTTCACATAGCAGTACAGGTCTCCCCGCGGCCCGCCGTTATGGCCGGGTTCGCCTTCACCGCTGACGCGCACCGCCTGGCCTTCGCTGATGCCGGCGGGAATTTTCACTGTAAGTTTTCGCTGTCGTTCCTTCAGCCCCGAACCGCGGCATGACTTGCAGGGATGCTGAATCATCCGGCCTTCACCACGGCATTGCGGGCAGGTGGTGACCATGCGAAACATCCCGCCGAAACCGCTCTGGGCGACCTGGCCCTGGCCGCCGCAGGTCGGACACGCTACCGGCTCATGGCCCGGCTCGACGCCGCTGCCGCCGCATACCTCGCAGGTGTCCCGCCGTTCGAATTCGAGCTGTTTTTCGATACCGGTGAGCACATCGCTGAGTTCCAGTTCCAGTTGAATTTCAATGTCGTACCCGCGTGCCGCGCGCCGCCCCTGCCGCCCGCCGCTGCGGCGGCCGCCGAACATCCCGCCGCCGAAAATATCATCGAACATGCTGAAAATATCATCGAAGCCCATGTGCGAAAAATCGTGCATGCCCACGCCCCGCAAGCCTTCATGGCCGTAAGCGTCATAACGCTGGCGCTTTTGCGGGTCGCTGAGTACTTCGTAGGCTTCGGCGCATTCCTTGAATTTCTGCTCAGCTTCCTTATCGCCGGGATTCTTATCGGGATGGTGCTTGAGCGCCAAACGCCGATAGGCGCGCTTGATTTCATCGGCGTCTGCGGTTCGCTCGACGTTTAATACTTCATAATAATCGCGTTTGGTCGCCGTCATAGTCATTTTAGTCGCTCATGGTAACATACTCACGCGAACGTGAGCATGGCGCCCGGCGCGCCCGTATCCCATAAAGTCACGGCCGGTAGAAACCGGCCGTGTTGGTAAGCATACCTGTAAACTGCATTCAATTACGCCACGGCGCCGGCCTGGGGGTCTTCGTCCTTGTCCAGTTCGGTCACCAGCACATTGGTGGTAAGCATCAGCCCGGCAACGCTGGCGGCGTTCTGCAGGGCGCTGCGGGCCACCTTGGCGGGGTCGATAATGCCCGCCTCGAACATATCCACGAACTCGCCCTTCGCGGCGTTGTAACCCATGGCGCCTTTCTTTTCCATAAGTTCGGAAACGACCATGGCGGAATCGCCGCCGGAGTTGTCCACAATCTGCCGGGTCGGCCAGGTCAGCGCTTTGGCGATAATATCAAAGCCCAGCGCCTCATCGCCTTCGACGGCCTTGCGGGCCTCCTTCACAGCCGGAATCGCCCGCAGCAGGGCCACGCCGCCGCCGGGGATAACGCCTTCCTCCGCCGCGGCGCGAGTGGCGTGCAGGGCGTCGTCGATAAGGTCTTTGCGCTCCTTCATGGCTGTTTCGGTAGGCGCGCCGGCGCGAATCACCGCGACGCCGCCGGTCAGCTTGGCCAGACGCTCCTGGAGTTTTTCACGATCGTAATCGCTGGTGGTCTTGTCGATCTGGGCCTGAATCTGATTGATGCGCGATGTGATGTCTTTTTTCTTGCCCGCGCCTTCCACGATGGTCGTGTTATCCTTGTCGATAACCACGCGACGAGCCTGACCCAACTGGCTCAACTCGATATTTTCCAGCTTGATGCCCAGGTCATCGCTAATCATCTGCCCGCCGGTTAAGGCGGCAATGTCGCCGAGAATGGCCTTGCGGCGGTCGCCAAAACCAGGCGCCTTCACCGCCGCGACATGCAGCACGCCGCGCAGCCTGTTGATGACCAGCCCGGCCAGGGCTTCGCCCTCCACGTCCTCGGCGATAATCAGCAAGGGTTTGCCGACACCGACCAGTTTTTCCAGCAACCCTATCATTTCCCGCAGATTGCTGATTTTCTTTTCATGAATCAGAATATAGCAATCTTCGAGAATCGCTTCCATCGTATCCGTCTTGGTCACGAAATAAGGCGACAGGTAGCCGCGGTCGAACTGCATGCCTTCGACAACGTCCAGTTCGTTTTCCAGACCCTTGCCTTCCTCGACTTCGATGACGCCGTTTTTGCCGACTTTTTCCATGGCTTCGGCCAGCAGTTTGCCGATTTCCGCATCGTTATTGGCGGAAATCGTGCCGACCTTGGCGAGGTCATCGGAACCTTTGACCTTCTTGCTTTGTTTGGCGATGCTATCGACAACCGCCTCGACCGCTTTGGCGATGCCGCGCTGCAGAGCCATCGGGTTCACGCCCGCGGTAACGTATTTGAGGCCTTCACTGTAGATCGCTTCGGCCAGCACGGTCGCCGTGGTTGTACCGTCGCCGGCGACGTCGCTGGTCTTGCTGGCGACCTGGTTGACCATCTTGGCGCCCATGTTGGCGAACTTTTCCGGAAGTTCGATTTCTTTGGAGACCGTCACGCCGTCCTTGGTGACCCGGGGCGAACCCCAGCTTTTCTGCAATATGACGTTGCGCCCGGTCGGTCCCATCGTGACTTTGACCACCGCCGACAATTGCTTGACGCCTTCGCGCAGCTCACGACGCGCCACGTCGTCGAACATCATTTGTTTTTCCGCCATCGTTATGCTCCCTGGTTTTCGTTATCTTTGGGTGAATTAAATGTCATTCGGCCGCCGCAGCTTACTTTTCCAGCACGGCGAGGATATCACTTTCGCGGAGAATAACGTATTTCTCACTGCTGATTTCGACCTCGGTGCCGGTATATTTTCCATAAAACACTTCGTCGCCCTTCTTGATGCCCATCTGGCCGCGTTTGCCGCTATCGAGCAGTTTGCCCGGACCCACCTGCACGACCTTGCCGCGCTGGGGTTTTTCCTTGGCGGTGTCGGGCAGCACAATGCCGCCGGCCGTTTTTTCTTCCGCTTCGCTCTGCTTGACCAGTACCCGATCATCCAACGGTTGAACTTTCATATGTGTGACTCCTGTTTATCGCTTAATTGTAATATTACTTTATGCACCTGCGCGGCGAATAACCGCACCCTGTTTGCTTACATCATATCGTCCATGCCGCCCATGCCGCCCATACCACCCATGCCGCCGTGGCCGCCCGGTCCGCCCGGAGCCGGCTCATCCTCTTTGGGTTTTTCGGTAATAACGGCGTCCGTGGTCAACAGCAATCCGGCTACACTCACGGCATTTTCCAGCGCGATACGCACGACTTTGGCCGGATCGATCACGCCCGCCTTGAGCAGGTCTTCATAAGTCATCGTATCGGCGTTGAAGCCAAAGGCGTCCTTTCCCTGGGACACTTTATGAATCACGACGTTGCCTTCTTCGCCGGCGTTGACGGCAATTTGCCACATCGGCATCTTCAGGGCGTCATACACAATTTGAGCGCCGGTCTTCTCGTCACCTTTAAGCTTAAGATCAAGAGCCGCCGCACGGCACCGCAATAACGCTACGCCGCCGCCGGGAACAACGCCTTCTTCAATGGCGGCGCGGGTCGCATGCAGAGCGTCTTCCACGCGGGCCTTGAGTTCTTTCATTTCCATTTCGCTGACCGCACCGACGTTAATCACCGCCACACCGCCCGCCAGTTTCGCCAGGCGTTCCTGGAGTTTTTCGCGGTCATAGTCGCTGGTGGTGGTTTCGATTTCGCGGCGAATCTGCTCGATCCTGCCTTGCACGTCGGCGTTTTTACCGGCGCCTTCGATAATCGTCGTATTCTCGTTGTCGATGGTGATTTTTTTGGCCCGGCCCAAATCCGCCAGCTTGACGCCGTCCAGATCAACGCCGAGATCCTTAAAAATCGGTTTGGCGCCGGTGAGAATGGCAATATCCTGTAACATGGCCTTGCGACGATCGCCATAACCGGGCGCCTTCACGGCTGCGATATTCAAAATACCGCGCAGCTTGTTGACCACCAGCGTCGCCAGGGCTTCGCCTTCAACGTCTTCGGCGATAATCAACAAGGGCGCTTTCTTTTTAGCGATGTCTTCCAGCAGGCCGATAAGCTTCTGAATGGAAGCAATTTTTTCTTCATAAACCAGAATATAAGGATTTTCCAACTCGACGGTCATATTGTCGGGATTGGTAACAAAATTAGGCGACAGATAGCCGCGATCAAACTGCATCCCTTCGACAATATCCACATGGGTGTCAATGGTTTTGCTTTCTTCGATGGTGATGACGCCGTCTTTGCCGACCTTCTCGAACGCCTGGGCCATGGTCTTGCCGATTTCACGGTCGTTGTTGGCGCTGATGGAGGCGATGTTGATGACGTCCTTTTGACTGGAAATATCGATAGGCTTGGCGAGTTTGGTCAGGGCCTGGCATACGGCGGCTGCAGCCGCTTTCATGCCGCGATTAAGCGCCATGGCGTCCGCGCCGGCGGCGATATTCCGCAGGGCTTCCTTAAACAACGCCTCGGTCAGCACCGTCGCCGTGGTCGTGCCGTCGCCGGCGACCTTGCTGGTCTTGCTGGCCGCTTCTTTCACCAGTTTTGCGCCCAGGTTTTGCACCTTGTCGCGCAATTCGATTTCCTCGGCGACAGTTACGCCGTCCTTGGTGACGGTCGGCCCGCCCCAGCTTTTATCCAAAACCACGTTACGTCCGCGCGGACCCAGCGTGCTTTTTACCGCCGCCGCCAACTTGGTTACCCCTTCCAGCAACGCCGCACGAGCGTCGCCTTCAAACGTCAGGTCTTTTGCCGCCATATTGGGTGTCTCCTACGTTCGTTAATTCCTACTTTTCGTTTACGGTTCCAATAATCGCCAGCCAGCAGCCTGCGAGACTGTCAGTCGGCACACCGATACTCTTGACCGGATGCCTTCCCTTATGCAAATAAAATGCCAAAACATTCATCCCCTGAGGAAATAATACGTAAGTCTATACTTAAAAGCAACTTATAATTCTTACCAACGGCACTGCTTTTTCTATGGCAATGTATTATCAACCTGTCACTTCGACAAACAATACGGCCGACCCTCCGCCAAACTGACAGGCTAGATATGCCTTGAAAGTTTTAGGAATTCACCCGATTACGCCTCCGGCGGTAATACGCCTTAATCCTGCCGCCGCAATTAAAAAGATTTACGAGCCACCTTGAGCAGCATGCGCAAAGCATTATTAACCGCATCACTGGTAGGAAATGCTTTAGCCACATCGGGCGATAATAGGGCAAGATTTGTTCCTGCTTTGAAACGTTGAGCGTACTTGCCGCGAACGCCCCCTTTCAACCGGGAAAAATCATATTCTTTACGCATAGAACGTTGGTTTTTTTCAACTGCCTTCTTCATAAAATTTCCTCTCTTTGCGCGTGGCTTTGCGGGCACTGATAATTCGAATGCGATGGCCTCGATTCGTGTGAGCTACAACCAAAATCTTCTGCCATCGGGATAATCCCATCGTAAGGTAACGATTTTCGCCCAGCGAATGATCCGGATCAGGAAACGTTACCGATAGAATATCTTCAAAGACAGTGGCCGCTTCTTCAAAAGCAATTTTATGTTTGCCAAGATTACTTTTTGCCTTCTCGGCATCCCATTCAAAAACTAAACTCATCACTTACCACACTGTTATCATGATTTTATCGCATTTCAGAAATAACAACTGTCAAATTTAAGCCAAACATTATTAAATTGCAATCACAAACCTGTCACAATGGCAGTATTTTTCTGCTGTTAAATTAGGCAATAATTATAACTCATTATATTAAAAGACATTATGTTTTTGGCATACTTTTTGCGAAGTGACCTCGTCATTAGTTATGATTTCATAATTTCACCGGAGTTAAATATGCGTTTTGACAAACTTACCGTAAAAGCACAACAGGCGTTGGCGACGTCGCAGGAACTGGCCACCACCGGCCGGCATGGGGCTATTAGTCCGCTACACGTTCTTAATGCCCTCTTGCGAGATGCAGAGGGCGGCATCATACCAACCCTGCTGGAAAAGGCCGGCTGTAACGTTGCCCGCATCCGGGAAATGGCCGAAGGGGAACTCAAACGTCTTCCCCAGGTCTCCGGCGGCGGACAGATGGCCGGCGATGCGGCCTTAAATAATGTGCTCATTCGCGCCAACAAGGAAGCCGACCAACTCAAAGACCAGTATCTCAGCACCGAACACTTGCTGCTGGGCCTGCTGGAGGTTGACTCCACCGCGAAAGAAATTCTCTCGGTGAATGCCGTCAAACGCAATGATGTGCTGGCGGCGTTGAAGGAATTTCGCGGCGGCCGCAGCGTGCAGGACCAGAATCCTGAAGACAAATATCAAGCTTTGCAGCGATTCGGCATTGACCTGGTGGAGCTTGCCCGCCAGGGTAAACTTGATCCTGTTATTGGCCGTGATGATGAAATTCGCCGCTGCATGCAGGTGCTCAGCCGCCGGACCAAAAACAATCCCGTCCTCATCGGCGAGCCGGGCGTGGGCAAAACCGCCATCGTGGAAGGACTCGCCCAGCGTATTGTCAACGGCGATGTGCCGGCGGGTCTTAAGGATAAACGTGTCATCGGCCTGGATATGGGAGCACTGATCGCCGGTTCGAAATTCCGCGGCGAATTTGAAGACCGCCTCAAGGCCGTGCTTAAAGAAGTCACTGATTCCAACGGGCAGATTATTCTCTTTATCGACGAATTACACCTCGTCGTCGGCGCCGGCAAAGCCGAAGGCGCTGTGGATGCGGGCAACCTGCTCAAGCCCGCCCTGGCGCGCGGCCAGCTTCGCTGCATCGGTGCAACCACGCTGGACGAATACCGCAAACACATCGAAAAGGATGCGGCTCTGGAACGCCGTTTCCAGCCGATTCTGGTGGCCGAGCCAAACGTGGAAGACACCATCGCCATTCTTCGCGGCCTCAAGCCCCGCTACGATACTCATCACGGCGTGCGGATTACCGACAGCGCCCTGGTCGCAGCGGCAACATTAAGCGACCGTTATATTGCAGACCGTTTTTTACCGGATAAGGCGATTGACCTGATCGATGAAGCCGCCAGTCGTTTGCGCATTGAAAATGATTCACTGCCCGCCGAACTGGATGAACTCCGTCGGCGCATCACGCAGTTGCAAATCGAACGTGAAGCCCTGAAAAAAGAAACCGACGACGCCAGCAAACAGCGTCTGGAAAAACTTCACGAAACACTGGCGAATCTGGAGGAAAAAGACCGCGAACTTACCGCCCGCTGGGAAAAGGAAACCGGCGCATTAAAAGATATCAAAGCGCTGCACGAGCAAATCGACGCGGCCAAAAATGAATTCGAAGACGCCCAGCGCCGCGGCGACCTGGAAACCGCCGCCCGGCTGCGCTACGGCACTATCGCTGATTTGGAAAAACAACTCGCCGAAAAAGAACGCCAGGCCGCCGAGAAAAACGGCAACAGCATGGTGCACGAAGAAGTCACGCCTGACCAGATTGCCGAAGTGGTCGCCAAGTGGACGGGCATCCCGGTCAGCCGCCTGCTGACCGGTGAACGTGAAAAACTAATGCAGATGGAAGATACGCTTAAGCTGCGCGTCGTGGGTCAGGATGAAGCCGTCTCGGCCGTATCCAATTGCATCCGCCGGGCGCGAGCGGGTTTGGGCGATCCCAATCGGCCCATGGGCAGCTTTATTTTTCTGGGGCCGACAGGTGTGGGCAAAACCGAACTGTCAAAAGCTCTGGCGGAATTTTTATTTAACGATGAAAACGCCCTGGTGCGCGTCGATATGTCGGAATTCATGGAGCCGCATAGCGTCGCCCGGCTGATTGGCGCGCCGCCCGGCTACGTCGGTTACGAAGAAGGCGGCCGCCTCACCGAAGCCGTGCGCCGCCGGCCGTATTGCGTGATTCTGCTGGACGAAATCGAAAAAGCCCACCGCGACGTTTTTAACGTGCTGCTGCAGGTGCTTGACGACGGCCGTCTCACCGATGGCAAGGGCCGCACGGTCGATTTCAAAAATACGGTTGTCATCATGACCAGCAATCTCGCCGGCGCTCAGATTCAAAAACTCACCGAAGAAGCCGGAGCGGCATGGGAAATCGAGGCCCACGTGCGCGAAGCCCTCAAAACGCAGTTCCGCCCGGAATTCCTCAACCGCGTGGATGAGACCATCATCTTTCGCCCGCTGGGCAAGGAACAATTGCGGCAGATTGTCGCCATTCAGTTGCGTTACCTGCAGCGGCGTCTGGCCGCCCAAAACCTAACGCTCATCCTGGACGATTCGGCCACCGACCTGCTCATGGAAGAAGGCTACGACATCAGTTTCGGCGCCCGGCCGCTCAAACGCACGATTCAGCAAAAAATCGTAAATCCCCTCGCCGGCCGCATCCTCGCCGGCGATTTCGCCGAAGGCGACACCATCCGCGTCCGCGGTGAACAGCACAGCTTCCTTTTTGAGAAGGCGTAAAAAAGAACGTAGCTCAACCGTCTCTGTTGAGACTCCCAAAATACTTTCCGTTCAATAAATCACAAGCGAGAACGCTTGTGCTACGAAAAAATAAAATCTCCCCCAACGGGAACGGTTCAGGATGGGCCGTTCCCGTCGTCCTTTTTGGTCTTTAGTCAACAATTACGCCTGATAAGCAAATCCATAATAATACTATACAATATATATATAATATATAGAATGCCGCAAAAATATAGTGGATTTTCTCAAAATATTCGGCTAATCTTCAGTCAGACTGAATATTAGCCGATAAAATAGACATGTATTTATCACGTGCAATTAAAACCAGTTGGCTAGCGGCTTCGGAGCAATTTCCGGTATTATTACTTACCGGCCCCAGGCAGGTTGGTAAAACCACCTTTCTTCAACATATCTGTGAAAAAGGTCGTCACTATGTCTCTCTTGACGATCCAACCTTACAAACACTGGCCCATGACGACCCGTCCTTGTTTTTCCAGCGATTTACACCGCCGCTGCTTATCGATGAAATCCAATACGCCCCGCAACTGCTGGCTTACATCAAAATGATGGTGGACAAACAACAAACACCGGGACAATTCTGGCTAACGGGTTCGCAGCAATTTCATATGATGAAAGGCGTTAGCGAAACGCTCGCGGGACGAGTGGCCATTATGAACCTGCTGGGTTTTTCCCATCGCGAACGCCATAAACTTCCGCTGAAGGTGCCGCCCTTCTTGCCATTGGGGTCAGATATCATCATCCGTGAACAAACCGCAGCGAAAACAAACCTGAAAAACATCTACGATGATATCTGGCTGGGTTCTTTTCCCGCGTTAACGGCCGGCGCTGTCACTGATCGTGATTTGTTTTACAGCTCTTATTTACAAACCTATCTTCAGCGGGATGTAAAAGACCTCGCTCAGGTAGGCAACGAACGGGCGTTTCTGCGTTTTCTGCGCGCTTGCGCCGCGAGAACGGGGCAATTGCTTAATTTTTCCGAACTGGCCCGCGACACGGATGTAAGCCTGAATACGGCGCGGCATTGGCTTTCCATCCTGCAAACAAGTTTTCAAATTTACCTGCTTCCGCCGTATTACAGCAATGTCACCAAGCGGCTGGTTAAAACGCCAAAAATATATTTCCTCGACACCGGCTTGTGCGCCTACCTTACCGAATGGGCATCGGCGAAAACCCTGGAAGCCGGCGCCATGTCGGGCGCAATATTAGAAACCTATGTACTCACAGAGATACTGAAAACATGGTGGTTCCAGGGAAAACAGCCGCCATTATATTATTACCGCGATAAAGACAAACGCGAAATCGACTTTCTGTTTGAACAGGATATGACGCTCTACCCTCTGGAAGTGAAAAAATCCGCCACTCCCCACAAAGACTGGATCAAAAATTTTTCTGTATTGCAAAAATTGAATCTTAAAACCGGCGATGGGGGCGTTATCTGCCTATGCCCGCAATCTCTGCCCTTATCATCGACGGTAACCGCCATTCCCGCCGGCTGCATTTAATCTCCCTCAACACAGCAAGAATCATCTGACAGTCCTTTCAGAAGTATTTATTATGACAATACTGTTCGTGAGCTACAGCCGAATGCCGACATTGGCGTTCAGGAAACAGCCATCGCTGATGGAGATGCGGCTGTCGCCGCGGTCATCATAATCTTCACCTTCGAAGAAAAACCGGTCGAAGCCGTATCCGCCTTCGACGCCGAACGTAACCTGATCGGAGGCCTGCCATTGCACGCCCACGGAGGCTTTTTTCTCATAATACATCAGGCGGTCATCATCGTCGGCGCGTCCGGCACGATACCACCGCTGATTTTGCCAGTCGAAACCGCCGTAAACTTCCAGCCCTTTCAAAAATTCGTAACTTACTTTCGCGTGCACCGTTCGCGGCATCACATAAGCGGCCTGCACCGACAGCTTATCAACCGGCGACCATCGCGCCCAACTGAACGGCAAGCCCAGCAGCGCCTGCAGCGTTCGGCCGGAACTCCACTGATAGGCGTAGCCGGGAAGAGGAACATACGGCAAAAACTCGCGATTCGATGAAAAATTCAGAAAAAAGATATGCTGATGATCATTTTCCGCGGGAATCTGTACAAAACCGGTCGCATTAAAAACATTTTCATCCATACTGTCGAAAGGTTTATTGCTCGCGGACCCAAAAGCCGCCTGCAACCCGGCAATCCATCCATTATTCAGCCGTCCGCGGACCAGCCCGCCGAAATTGATGTCCCATAAATGATCGGGCAGAGCCGCCCCGGCATCAATCAGCCGGGCGCGACTGGCCAAATCCATCACCTGCAAATCGGTAGTGAATGCCGATTCAAACCGCTCGGTTTGCCTTAAAGGTATAAAAACGTCCATATCCTGCTGCAAAAAGCTCACATCCGCATCCTGATTATGCACGGATGCCGAGGAAATGGCGGTCATCTCGTAATTCGCTTGCGGCTCAAGCTCCCCCAACTGGGATGAGAAAAGACGGGAGAACCTCGATTGTGCCGAAGCTGACGCCGACAATATGACCAGCACAGTTACTGACAGGCATAAAATAAATGGGTTTTTCATGGCTTTTCTGTATCGCAGGATTCCGCAAACGTCAAGGCCCAGAGATACAAAAACCACCAACGTCAGGAACACAAATTACGTTGGTAATTCCATGACACCGGTCTCGTTATAGAGCATCATACGGCCCCTTTTTTATGCCGTATCGTTACCGGAAGTGTTACCTATGTCCTGAACCTCACCTGTTACCCATGTCCTGAACCTGGACGTTAGCAATAGGGCATAGAATCACATTTTTGCAATGAGCGACAGCTTGACATGAATAATAATCCAAATATAACTATTTATAATTTAAGTAGTTACAAATATTCCGGCTAAATCAAAATCAGATCTTGAATTAGCCGAAGGTACGCCTACAGGGTTCTATGATCGTGTGACAACCGGCATCTCAAATACAACAGCTCGCCAGGCAGTTTCCGGCAATTACCCCTCATCGATTATGAACCACGCGATGAAAAATAATCGCCGCAAGCAGGAACATGCCGTAAAAGGCAAACTCCGTGGCGTAGATATGCCAGTGTTCGGCGGTGATGGGCGGCGGGCGGTGGGGCTGGACGGAAAACCACGGCAGCGGCAGCGTCAGGCGAGTGGAGGAAAACGGCCAAAAGATGGCGATACCCCGGCCGTGATTATAAAATGAATCCAGCAGTAAATGACTCAGCCAGGCCCCGCAGCCGGCAAGCACCACGGACCATCTCCACCAAAACTTACGCCGCCCCCAAAAACGAACCAGCACCACGGCCAACCCCATCAGCACCAGATTGGTAAACACGCTATGACTGACGGCATAACGATGATGGCCCCAGTACGGCAGGCGAATATCGGGCATATTGGCCAGCAGCACAAAAACACCAAAATAAATCGCCCCGGCCCAGCGCGACAGGCCCCGCGGCAGCGCCAGCACGCCTAATGTCAAACTCATCAATGTGTGTCCAACGGTCGTCATAACGCATCCGAACCTATTATATCGAATATCCACCGAAAACAAGCAGCCGTTTAATAAATTGTTCCTGTTGCGGAAGGGCTTGGCGCGACACTGTCATACCCACGAAAGCGGGTATCCAGACGAAAATACTGGATTCCCGCCTGCGCGGGAATGACAAAAATGCTTTTCCGCAACAGGCATTAAATGGTCATCATTTATTTTATGCAGCTTGACAGTCTGAAAGGGGGAGCTATTATCTCAGTATATCGTTTAGTGAACTAACCATCTAGTCAGCCAACCAGCGGTAAGAAAGGAAAAGCCATGATTCGAATAATTCATTTGATTGTAGCTATAATCGTAATAATAGCGGGAGCTTTTACGGCTGCATACACCCAAGGAGCCGACGTTAACATGGAAAAGGAAACCGACCCATTGGTCCTGGAAAATCTGGAAAAATTTCAGGATTTAAAGTTTGGCCTGTTTATCCACTGGGCGCCGTGCAGCCAGTGGGGACAGGATGTCTCCTGGCCGATATCGAAGACGGCCCATTGGGCGCGGCCCGATGACTTCCCGGCCTGGGTGGAGCGCGGCAAAAACTATGACCTTTTCGTAAAAGATTACTTCGATTTGAACAAAACGTTCAATCCGGTGCAGTTCGATCCGGACGCCTGGGCCCAAGCGGCGGCCCACGCCGGCATGAAATATATTGTTTTAACCACCAAACATCATGACGGCTTTTCCATGTTCAATACCAAATATTCCAATTACAAAATAACGGACCCAACGTGTCCGTTTCATACGAATCCGCAGGCGGATATCACCAAGGCGGTATTTGACGCTTTCCGCAAACGAGGCATTCGCACCTCGGTGTATTTCTCCCTGCCCGACTGGCATCATCCCGATTACGAGGATCCGACACTACCGCCGGTGAAGTCGTTCGTATCCAACTACGATATCAAGGAACATCCGGAAAAATGGCAGCGTTTTGTGGAGTTTACCCACGGCCAAATTGAAGAGTTGATGACCCATTACGGCCCTATCGATATTTTATGGTTCGATGGCGGCAACGCCGAATATGACTGGGGGATCGAAAAAATGGCGAAAATGGCCCGGCGTCTGCAACCCGGCCTGCTCATCGTGCATCGCGGCGCGGGCGGCCGCTACGAAAATTATCATACGCCCGAACAGCAGATTCCAGACAAGGCGCTACCCTATGCGTGGGAAACCTGCATGTCGATGGGCGATTATTGGGCCTATAATCCCAGGGATTACTACAAGCCGGCCAAAGAAATGATTCATTTAATCGCCGAAATCACCTGTAAAGGCGGCAATTTATTACTCGATATCGGCCCCGACGCTCAGGGACGCCTGCCGGAAGAATCCCTCAAACGGCTCAAGGAACTGGGCGACTGGATGAAATTCAACGGTGAGGCCATTTACGACTCGCGGCCGGTGGAGCCCTATGCCGAAGGACAATTTCGCCTGACGCGCAAAGGCGATGCTGTGTATCTCATATATCTGTCAAAACTGGGGCAGGTAAGAGCACCTTATGTTTCGACCATATCCTGTATCCGGCCCGCCGAAGGCGCCCAAGTGACCTTGTTAGGCCGGGAGGATGTTAAGCTCACCTGGGAAAACCACGGCGAACACGGTATGTTGATTCGGGTTCCCTTGGAAATATCGTGCCCCCTGCGCGGCGAATATCCTTATTGCCGCCACGCCTGGACGTTCAAGGTCAGCAAGGCCATCGTTCATTCCGAGAGCGAAAAGTAATTCTGCCAACATATTTTTGCTGTACCATACTGGTATGGCGTCAACATCTTACCAGCCAGAAGATTTATTCCGCACCCGGCGGATGGTAGCCGATCAAATTCGCGCGCGGGAGGTGCGGGATGAGCGGGTGCTAGCCGTCATGGAACGAACGGGACGGGGGCATTTTGTACCCGCCCAGCGTCGCGAACATGCCTGGCTGGACCAGCCGATCCCTATCGGCTATGGGCAGACCATTAGTCAGCCGTATATTGTGGCCTTGATGACCGAAAAGCTGGACATCCGGCCGGAACACGAGATTTTGGAGATCGGCACCGGCTGCGGCTACCAAACCGCGATTTTAGCTCAACTTTGTCGGCGGGTTTTTACGATGGAGTATATTGAGGCTCTGGGCCGACAAGGCCGGGCCAATGTGGAGGCATTGGGCCTGACCAATGTGGAATACGCCATCGGTGACGGCCATAACGGTTGGCCGACGCCGCGAACGTTTGACCGGATTCTGGTCGCCGCCGCCGCAGAGCAGACACCGCCCCGCCTGCTGGACCAGTTGGCTGACGGCGGAAAAATGGTGTTGCCCATTGGACTTGCCAGCGACCAGCAGTTGATATTGCTGGAAAAAACCCCCGGCGACATTAAGGAAAAATTGCTGTGTTATTGCCGCTTCGTGCCACTGGTTAAAGATAAACCTTAGGCTAGTGCCGTTTCCAGTAATAGTGTTTCGTGATTTAGCACTAGCGAATGTAAATATCGCCGCCAAAAAGAACCAAAATCAAGATGGCATCCATCAACGACTGGGCGGCGACAAAAATATACGGCGACCAGCCGGTATAGGTAAAACCCAGATAAACTCCAACCCAGATAAAAA
>CAZOCV010000073.1:0-15921 GCA_964578395.1 uncultured Pirellulales bacterium | reverse complement strand
CCCCTGCAAAAACCTTCGGCGAGTTGAACTCATGGTATAACTCCTTTCTTATAACAGAATTATAGCGTTTTACGTTCGATGGCCAAGCCTGTTTTTCCGGCATCAGGAAAATAGGCTTAAACAATCTCAAATACGCCAAATTTTTTGAACTAATCCAGAATTTTCATAACAAAAAAACGGTATAGGCGTCTGTATAATACGGATAGGTTGTTTCCCCATAGACTTGCAACACCCCCACAAGGGGGGCTGCCGTCGGAGACGCCGGCAACAGTAAACATAATCCCTTGATACGTTTATGGTTACGAAAATCCGATGCTTGCCCGTATGTCCGAAGTAAGATTTTGATGACCGGAGGTGTCCCATGAGTCGAAAATCCGATATTTTTGCAGGATTGGCAGGTTTTCTGGCCGTGATGTTCATAGGCGGGGCATCATTAGTCTGTGCTCAATCCGAATTGCCGGCGGCGAAGGTGCTGAATTTCCCGCCGGACCGCTCGTTGGGAATAATTATGATTCTGGATGTTAATAAACCACACCGGACAAATCCCTTCGCTTTCGGAGGTGATAATAGCAATTGGGAAGATGCCGATTATTTATGCGAGGCGAAAGGACAGGTCATGATTCCCGCGGGCAGGAGAGTGGGCATTTACATTTCCGAGAAGGCGCTTAAAGATTTATCACCGTTGCAGGAGCTTCCGCCAGATGCATTTTATATGTTGTCGTTGCCATATCAATCGGCTGGGGATGCATGCATGCCGTATATTACACATCTCACCGGATTGAAGGAATTGAAATTAACGGGCGTCAAAATCACCAGCGCCGCCATGAGATACATAACCAAATTACAATCGCTGGAGGAATTGTCGTTACCTAACGATACGACGGATGCCGGTTTCAGACATGTCGGGCAACTGACGTCCTTAAAAAGGCTGTTTTTCTACGGGGAGAGGATTACCAATAAAGGATTACAGCCCCTCTCCAAATTGACGGCATTGGAGCGATTGGCGATCGGGGGAAAATGTGTGGATGATGACTGTTTGGCGTATCTCGCCGACATGAAATCATTACAATACCTGTCACTCATGGGCGAAAACTTCAGCGACAAGGGACTGGTTCAGGTTAAGGCGCTTCCGGCTTTAAGGATTTTGAATCTGACCCACGTGCCGATTACGGATGAAGGCTTGCGCAACCTGTCCGGCCATCCGAGTCTGGAAAATCTGGGTCTTTTCAATACCAGGATAACTAATAAGGGGTTGGTGTATCTGGAAAGTTTGCCTTCTCTGAAAAAACTGAATATCGGCAACATGAATAACGACCTGAAGAATCCCCCTGTTTCTGATGATGGGATGGTTCATATTGCCAAACTCCAAAAACTCGAGTATCTGGATCTGCCCAATACCGGCATATCGGATAAAGGCTTGGTGGATGTTGCGAAACTGCGGAACCTAAAGCATCTTTGGGTGTGCGGCTCTTCCAACAGCCCGCTGACGGATAAAGCCTTGCAGCATGTTTCCAGTATGACTAACCTGGAATTTTTATTAATCCATGGGACAGGCTTCACAGATGAGGGTATGGGATGCCTGGCCAAATTATCATACCTGCGAGAACTGCATCTTTGCGGCAACTCCATTACAGATGCGGGATTGGCCAAACTAAAAACGCTGCAATCTTTGGAAAAACTGAAATTAGTCAGTGAGAATATCACCATGTCGGGCTTGTCCCATTTAAATGCGATGACACAGATGTCTGATTTATACCTTCATGGCGTCGCCCAGGACGACTCGGGCATGGATATTTCAGGATTGAGAAACCTGGAAAAACTTACACTGACTTTGAAAAAAACGCGTAAGGGCAAGATACGCATCCAGGGTGAACTTCGTGATGAAGATTTGGCGTGCCTGGCGAACCTTAAGCATCTGAAATGGCTGCATATTGGTAATATTCCTAAAACCCGGATTACCGATGCGGGGATGGCGCATTTGGCCGGGCTAACGAACATGGAGCAACTGGGTATCGGCAGTCCGTATTTGACGGATAAAAGTCTGACCTATCTTCGAAATATGAAGCGAATGCAAAGAATGACAATAGCGGGAAATTTTACAGACGAGGGCTTGAAATATCTGGAGAATCTACGTGATCTTGTCAACTTGACCATCTATTCGTCTAATAATTTCAGCTCTGCCGCCATAGATAGCCTCAAAGATAAGCTGCCGAACATCAGAACCTTGACGGCCGAAAAGGATAGAGAATTAAAAAATCCATCAAAAGATCAAGCCGACTCAAAGTATCCGGGCGAAGGCGAACATGCGCCCGCGATAAACGTCAAGACCATTGATGGAAAAGCATTAAATCTGTCAGATTATAAGGGCAAGGTGGTGGTGCTTTATTTTTGGGGGACATGGTGCAGTCCTTGTGTAAGGGGTACGCCTAAATTGAAAGAATTATACGCGGACATGAAGGCCTCCTTTGGCGATGATTTTGAGATGATAAGTGTAAGTATGGATGATAACGAGCAAAAAGTGCGGAATCATGTCGATAAATATGAGCTTACCTGGCCGCAGGCGCGCATCGGTCTGCACTCCCGAATTTCCGCCGAGTATGGCGTCAATGATACCGCGCCCCACTCATTTTTAATCGGCCCGGACGGCAAAATACGGCTTACGCCCGACAGCCCACAAGTCGATACAAAGTCCTTTATCAAAGAATTGCTTGCTCAACGGGATAAATCTCAATGATATTTCAGAATAAGATGTTGTTTGGATTTACGAGCACAGAATATCGCACGAGCGGGGATTAAGGCGCTGCAGGCCGGGCAGTTGCCGCTGGCCCAGCCAGGCTTCCAGGACAATGTCATTTTCGGTGTAATCTTCCGAAATAATTTCGCCATGAGCGCGCAGAAAACCGGCCGCCCGGCCGTCATTATAAGAACACGTGATACGCAAACGCAGCTTTTGGCCGGTAACGCGCTGCAAAACGGCCTGGTGCAATTTGTCGATGCCCTGGCCGCTGCGCGCCGAAACCACCAAGGCGTCGGGATACAGCGTCATCAGCGTATCGCGCACGGAACGGCTGGGCAAATGGTTAATGGGGCGGTCGATTTTATTGAAAACCAGCAGGATATCTTTATCCTCACAGCCCAGTTCTTTGATCACGCGGTTAGCGGCGTGTAATTGAATTTCCGCCTGGGGGTGAGAAATATCGACTACGTGCAAAAGCAGATCGGCGTTGAGCGTTTCCTCCAGTGTAGCCCGGAACGACGCCACCAGATGGTGCGGCAGGTCGCGAACAAAACCAACGGTGTCGCTGAGCAGCACGTGGATATCACGGTCGAGGCTCCAGCGCGTGGTTTTCGTATCGAGCGTGGCGAACAATTGATCGGCTACATAAACGTCATTGCCGGTCAGGCACTTGAGCAGGCTGCTCTTGCCGGCGTTGGTGTAGCCCACCAGCGACACGGTGAAATGTTCACTGCGGCTATTAATCTGCCGCTGTTTGCGGCGATCAATCTCTTCCAGTTCGCGCCGCAGCGCCGTCAGGCGTTTGCCGACCAGGCGCCGGTCAATTTCCAGTTGCTTTTCACCGGGGCCGCGCGTGCCGATGCCGCCGACCGCTCCGGCCGCTCCCCCGGCGGCGCCGACGACCGTGTCCAGGTGAGACCACATCCGCGTCAGTCGCGGCAGGGTATATTCCAGTTGGGCCAGTTCCACCTGCAAACGGGCTTCGTGAGTGCGGGCGCGGGAGGCGAAAATATCCAGAATCAGCTCACTGCGGTCAATGACTTTGCAGTTGATAATTTTTTCCAGTTCGCGGATTTGGGCCGGTGACAGATCGTTATCAAAAATGACGACGTCGGCTTCCATCGTTTTGGCCAGCTCGCCGATTTCCTCCGCCTTACCCTTCCCCACATAAAGGGCGGCGCTGGGGGATCGACGCTTCTGGTACATCCGCCAGACGATATTAGCCCCCGCCGCTTCGGCCAAACTGGCCAACTCTTCAAGGGATTCGACCGGTCCCAGGGAGGCGCTGGGGAGAGCTACGTGCACTAGTAACGCCTGCTCGTTGGTGACTTTTAGACTACTTCGAGGGGTCTGCAAATGTTGTGTTATTTTCTCCGATTTTATTTTAACTAGGCGAAAAGCCGCCATTTATATTATAAAAATTTACCGATACTAATGTCAAGGCGAACGACGATTATACCGGACAGATACAGAGAAAATACAATAATAATATATTTAACTTATTGTTATTTAATAAGTTATGTGTTTATTTGTTTTGAATTATGTTTGGGCGACCAAAAAGAAATACATAACTTATTATTATGAAAGAGGTTACAATGTATTTTTGCAGCTTATTCGCCTGGACAAGGTAGGTATTTATCCGTCCAGAGATTGTGGAATTATGGGAAAAAAAGAAAAAAAACGACCTTTATGGAATTTTTTTCGGACAAACGCTAACTCTTTGGCCACTAATACTATAGAGAAGCCAAGGAGCGGCGTAGCGTCTTTGTCGCTTAACATCTTGTGCATCAATGAGTTGTATCATGCCAGGAGGTTTTGGTGACCGAGACGGACGCCCAGTTGGTGCAGCGGACGCTGGCGGGAGACCGTTTGGCGTTCGGCGAATTGTATGATCGTTATGCCCGCGTGGTGCGGTCGATCTGCTTTCACGAGACCATAAATCTCGGTGAGGCACAAGACTTAGCCCAGGATGTGTTTATGCGGGCATACGGCAAACTTCACAAGTTAAGACAGCCGGAACGATTTGGCCCGTGGCTGGTAAGCATTACCCGTAATGTTTGCCGGGAATTCCGCCGCGGCCGGGCGCGAGACCGGCATGTGCTGATGGGCCTGGAAGCTCCGGAGGCCCTGCCCGATAAGGACCAGGACCCTCAGGGACGGCTTGAGCAGCTTACTCAGGCCTTGGCTCATCTCAGCGAGCAGGAACGGATGGCGCTGACGACCTATTACCTGCAGGATCAGGATGCCGCCAAAGCGATTGCTCTGCTGGATGTATCACGCAGTACGTTTTATCGCCTGCTGGCCAGCGCCAAAGAGAAAATTGAAACATATATAAAACATCGGGAAGAGAAGTAAACGATTAATGATGACCAACGGTGAAGTAATGAATCGAACGAACGAACTGTTGCAAAATTATTTCCAGGCTTTTAGCGCCGGGCATGAGCGGCTCAGGCAGCAATTGATCGAGTCGCTGCCGGCGGTTCAGCCGAAGCTGACGTGGCGCAACCGTGTGGCGGCGCTGCGGGCGCCGGTGTGGCTAAAGCCCTCTCTGGCGGCGGCCGCCGTATTGGTTGTTTTGCTGGGCGTCATGATGTTTTCTTCCACAATGACGGATACGCAAACTGCTTTTGCTACTTCGATTAATAATTTTTCCCATGCTCAGAGTATCCATCTCAACGTTCAAACCGGAGCGAGTTCGATGGAGGTTTGGTGGCGGCGTCCCAACGAATACCGCATGGTGTTTTCCAACGGGATGATTATCGTCAGCAATGCCCAGCAGCGTTTTGTGCTCAACCCCCTCGATAAAACGTTTAAGATATCTTCGGCCGAAAAAGGCGATATGGATATGATGGTGTTAGGCCCGTTTGGGATGTTGTTTACCTCCGAAGAAGCCATGAAAACGGGCTGGCTTGATAATCAGAAACTCATTCATCGCGAAGAAATTATTTACAAGGATCAGAAGTGCCTGAAATTAACGTATGAAGACGGCGTCCGGCGCGGAGTATATATTGTAGAGCCGGAACTGCATCTGATTTGCCAGGCAACCTTGTCGCCGAAAGAGCGTCCGGAAAGCATCAGCTACCATATGGAAGTGTACGAGATCAACGACGCGATTCCGGGCGACCTTTTCCAGTTGGAAAAGCCTGAAGGTTATCGATTGATCGAGCCGGCGAAAACAAAAACCATGCCGTTGCCTGCGCTGCCGTCGTTGCCGACGACAAAAAAGTAGCAGCATTGACAATTTATTTTGCGCCTCAAGCCCAAGGCGTGTAGTTCTCATTGGTGCCTTCCCTGCAGGAGGCATGAAAATCGAACAACGCCAAGGGCTTTTTTTACAGGGGTCATAACTACATTTACCATGATTGCCCGGATTGCAGCAGACATAAAATGATTGTGTAAAGGCTAAGTTCGTTGAGCTGGTTAACAATAATCGGATTGGCCTTTGCCCTGGCCATGGATGCGCTGGCGGTGTCGATCGCGGTGGGGCTGGGTCTGGAGCGGGTAACGGGTCGGCATGTATTCCGATTGGCCTGGCACTTTGGACTATTTCAGTTTCTGATGCCGGTGTGCGGCTGGTTGGCCGGGCGGCAGTTCGCGGCCATGATTCAAACCTGGGACCATTGGCTGGCGTTTGGCCTGCTGGCCTTTATCGGGGGCAAGATGATCTGCGAAGCTTTCAGCGAAAAGCCGCGCCATACCCAGTCCGATCCCACGCGAGGGCTGATGCTGGTAGTATTGTCGATAGCCACGAGTCTGGATGCTTTAGCAGTGGGACTGAGCCTGGCTTTTCTGGGTGCGAGGGTCTGGTCGGCAGCCTTGGTTATCGGACTGGTGGCGGGGGTATTGACCATGCTGGGCATACGTTTCGGGTCGCGGCTGGGCGTACGCTGGGGCCGCAGGGCCGAAGTCTCCGGGGGTGCCGTATTGTTATTCATCGGCCTGAAAATTTTAATATCCCACCTAATAGGGTGAAATTCCCTTTACCATTTCTACCAAACCCATTCATCTGAAGAATGTTTCACAGATTTTGATTGCAAAGCAACATCTTCTGTTGCTCTGTATGTCATTTTCCGGTATAAAATAGCAGGTTGACAAGGTAAACAAGGAGATCGGGGTATGGTGCGTAAGAGAGAACAGATCATACTGGACCATATACGGCATGTTGGCAGGGCCACTTACGACGAACTGGCCCGCTTGCTGGATGTATCCACGATGACGGTGCGTCGGGACATTACCCGCATGGCGGACGAAGGGCTGGTCAATAAAACACTCAAAGGCGCTCAGCGTATGTCAGAGGATGACCTTGACCTGCTGGAGACGCAATTGGCTCTGAGGCTGTCGGAACATGTGGCCGAAAAGCGCGCCCTGGCGCGGCAGGCTCTGGAGATGATTCATGACGGCCAAACGCTTTTTTTCGATGGCAGCACCACCTGTGCCGAACTGGCTATTCTGCTGGGGCACAATAGCAGGAACATGACAATGATTACCAACTCCCTGCTTATTGCCCAAAGGTTACGCCGCAATCGTGATAATATTTTGGTGCTTATCGGGGGGCGTTTCGATTTTGACACCTATTGCTTCGTCGGTCCCAGTGCTGAGGAACAGATACGCCAGTACTACGTTGATATGGCCTTCATGTCCACGCGCGGCTTTGTGCCCACCGAAGGGACCTATGAATCTTCGGTGGATACCTTCCGCATCAAACAGGGGATTGTTCAACAAAGCCGTCAATCCGTGCTTATGGTTGATAATTCCAAGTTTGGCCGCCGCGCCCTGAGCAAGGTGCTGGACGTGGAACAGCTCCATGTTATCATCACCGATAATCATACTCCTCCCGACCAGCTTGCTCCGCTGCGTGAAAAAGGAAAAACCGTTTTAATTGCTCCTTGCATCAGTTCGGACGGAGATGAAGACATGAACGGCCGGGAAATATAAGTTTTTACAACTTCGAACGATGAAAAAATCGCTTCGTCTGGCCGGAACAATCGAACGTCGAGTCACTTTGAACGCTGTAAAGGAGAACAGAGGCGCAACGTTTGTATGGTCCCAGACGTTTTATGACGGGTCCGGCGTCGTTTCCGGCTGCAGCGGTGTGCGTTCGACGGTCCAGCCGGGAGGGGCGGCGGGGAGTGTAAGATTTTCAGATTTAACAGGGGCGTCGATACGCCAGTTGGTCCAGGTGACGGTGTTGATTTCGTAGTCCGTTTTCTCAAAAAGCAATTTCACCGGGACAAGTTCCTTTTGTAAAATCCACATTTCCAGACGAAGATATTCTCTGGCGAAGGAACTATTTTCGCGCGGGGTCAGCCGCAGGTGATGCGTTTTTGGCGGATCATTGGGATCGGCGTCAAGCAGTTTAATGTCAAATTCGCGGAGGATATCGGCCTTCTTCACGGCGAAGGGCAGGGGGAACGGCCCCTTGCCCAGCGAAAAATCCTCGCGTTTGGCGGCGTTCTTGCTGACTTCCCAGCTTTGCAGCGTCTTGGTGCGGCCATCGCGTTTGTGCAGCCACAGCCCGTCGAAGGCCCAGTCCAAGTCCTGTTTAACGGCCGGAGCCGGTCCATCGTCTTCGAGGTCCACCTGTCGCCAGGTATCAAAATGCCCAAGGAAACGCACCTGCTTGTCGTCCGCCTGATAATATAATTTTCCCTGTCGCTCCACGAGCGTGTCAATCAGGGTTTGCCGTTCGGACATTTCCATATCGGCCTGAAAGGTTTTCAGGTTCGCGCCGCGCTGCTCAATATCATCAAGAAGTTTATCCAGGGTTGGCGAGATAACCGTAACGGCGGCGGCGGTTGGGGGCGCTGATGCGGCGGGCGTTTCCGCGGAAGGCGTAATGGAGGCGTCCGCAGGCGCGGTTGTGGTTTGACCGCCGGCATCCGTACCGGGGTACGCCCAGACACACAGAAGCAGCATGATGCCTAATGGATAAAACATTTTCATGGCAGAGTCTCCGTTTTCGGCGTAAGAGTATCCGTCGGTATTTTATCTCCAATCCGGCGCGAAAGCAATTGCCGGCCGAACTTTACCAGCAGCAGGGCCACCAGGCCGCCTTGAATCAGCACAATGCCCCGCCAGCCGATTTGCAATACGGTCGCCGTCGCCGCCAGCAGGCTGTAGCGCACCAGCCGTCCCAAAAAATACGCCGCGGCGTACCGGCTGCGCGGGTAGCGATGCGTAATCGCCAGCCAGCGCACCACATCGACCGGGATGGGGATAAAGCTGACCATCACCAGCAGCGCAAACGGCCCCGACGAAAACCAGCGCGCCGCCCGGTCGTAAAATCGAGTGTGGCGTATGCGCTTCACGCGCCCGTAGCGCAGTAAAAAAGTAAAAATGTGATACTCATTGAGATTGGCCACCATCGTGCCCACTGCTCCCGTCACCGCGACGACAAGAACCGTAAGTATCGCCGCCGTTATCTGTGCGGCCGATTCCCTCATGCCTGCGGCCGCGGAGATAGCATCCGAAGATATCAAGCCGATCATGGGTGACGCCATCATCAGCACAATCCAGGCGGTCGGCGCAGGAAAAAACGTGCAACACAGCGACAGGTAGAAAAGGTACAACGGCAGCAGCCAGGCTTTTTGCGCCCAGGGTGCATCCGTTTTGGCAGCTAATGCTATCAAGCCAAGTGCCGCCAAGGTCAAAATTATCATATAAATCAGATAAATAATAAACCATCCCCGCAGGTTAATGCCGTCCTCGCCGGCCTGGCGGTTATGGAATATGGAACCCGGTCGAAACTTAAACATGATGAGACGGCTCCGCAGCAGCGGCGACAATGCGTCCGTCGGCAATATGGACGATGCGATTCGCCGCCTGGGCGACGATGGGCGAATGGGTAATCATCACGATGGTTAGGCCAAAGTCATGATGGATGCGGGCGAACAGATCGAGAATTTTATGTGTGTTGCCGCTGTCGAGGTTGCCGGTGGGTTCATCCGCCAGCAAAAGAGCGGGCCGGTGGCAGATCGCACGGGCGATGGCGATGCGCTGCTGCTGGCCAATGGACAATTGGCCGGGCTTGTATTTGGCCCGGTCGGTCATATCCACTGCTTCCAGAGCGGCGTCGATTTGGCCGTCGAGTTTGTTGCCGCGCACCCGCTCGGCGATGGCTAGATTTTGATAAGCGTTGACCGTGCTGAGCAGATTAAACCGCTGAAAGACGAAACCGATTTTTTCCCGTCGCAGCCGGGCACGCTCGCCGTCGCTTCGCCGATGAGCGTCATTGCCATCAATCGCCACCCGTCCGGCTGACGGCGAGAGCATCAGTCCCAGAATGTGCATCAGCGTGCTTTTACCGCAGCCGCTGGGCCCCATGATCGCCACATACTCACCCCGCCGGATATTCAGGTCGATATCGAACAACACCTGCGTTTCCAGGGCGCCGCTGCGAAACGTCTTGCATAACTTTTCCGCTTGAAGAATATAATCCATTCCGGATTCTTTTCTACTCATAACTGAGTGTTTCCACCGGATCGTGCCGCAGGGCCATCCAGCCGGGATATAGCGCCCCGGCTACACCGCCAACCACGCCGACCAGCGCCGCCAGCAGCAGCCATTCGGCCCGCATCTCCACCGTCATCAGGGGCTGGCGATGTTCAATCAGCCGGCGAACGCCTTCCGCCAGTATCATGCCCGCCGCCGTGCCCACCAGGCAAATCAACAGCGACTCCTGCAGCGTTTGCCGCAATATCAGCGACTTGGGCGCACCGAGGCTTTGCAAAATGGCGATTTCCCGGCCGCGCTCCAGCACAATCGTGTACATCGTTACTAAAATGAAAAGAAAACATATCACCAGCGCGATAATACTTACCGTCGTTACGAAGATCGTCAGGTTACGGAAGTTTTCCGCCAGCACCTGCCCGTACTGGGCCACGAGGCTGGCCTGTCGCTGGGTCGCCAGTTCGATACGTTCGCACAACATCTGCATCTGGTCCGTAGTCATATCGGGCCGCACTTTTACGAAAAACATGTGCGATGTTTGGGCCGCCACGCCGTTGACGCCCCGCAGCCTGTTGATGGGAGCAAACACCCGCCCGGCCACGCCGGTTTCCACCACGCCGACAATTACTGCTGCTTGATCAGCGTAAGACGTGTTGTCGCCCACGTCAAGTCCCGTAGCTTTACTCAGACGTTCATCCAGAATTAATTCCAGAGGTTCATTCGTTGTATTTTCCGCGTCAGGCTGCGGTGCATCGGTAAACACTTTGCCCGCCAGCATCTGACGTGAACCGGCGAAAACCGCAAAATTTTCCGGCGCGACGCCAAAAACATTTTGCGATAATCCGCCCAGTTTCATCCGCCCCAGAAACACAGGGATCACCTGTTGGACCGCCGGACGGCCGTCTATTTGAATCGCCTCGATGCGCGGAATTTCCTTCTCCCAGAGTTTGCCGCCAGCGATGCTGCCAATGTCGAAATGTTTGTCGCGCACCAGAATCTCGGCGTCCACGCTTTCCATGCGGCGGCTGACTTCATTGAGCGTTCCCTGCGACAGACCCACCAGCACCAGCAGCATCGTCACCGCAATCGCCACCCCCAGCACGCTCAATGTGCTGCGGATTTTTCGATGCATCAGATTCGACCAGGCCAAACGCAACATATCACGCCTTTCAGGACTTGCTTCGTTTTATCAATTGCCATCGCCGCCCCTCATCTTCGATAAGGGCGTCCGCCTGGGGCGGTCCCCAGCTTCCCGCCGGATATTGCGGCAGCGTTTTCAATCCCTGGCAGCCTTGAATGATCGGGTCCACATACGCCCATGCCGCTTCCACTTCATCGGCGCGGGTGAACAACGTCGCATCGCCGCGCGCGGCATCCAACAACAATCGTTCATAGGCGTCCGACAATCGTCCTTTGAAGGCATCGGCGTAGCCGAAATCCATCAAATACGGTTCGATAGCCTGCGTCAATCCTGGCCGCTTTACCTGCAACCCCATGGCAATGCCTTCATTGGGCTGGATGCGTATCGCCAGAAAATTTGCCGGCAAACGTCCCTGCGCATTGAATAATACCTGCGGCGCAGCACGAAAGTGAATGCCGATTTCCGTTATTCGCACCGGCATTCGCTTGCCCGTTCGCAGATAAAACGGCACGCCCGCCCAGCGCCAGTTATCAATCATCGCTCTAAAGGCCACAAACGTTTCTGTCGTCGAATCCGCCGCCACGCCGTTTTCCTGCAAATATCCGGGCAGTGATTGTTCGTTATGTTCTCCCGGTCCGTATTGTGCCTGAATCACGCCGTTCATGGCGCACTGCGGTGATATCGGCCGCAGCGAACGCAGCACTTTCACCTTTTCATCGCGGATGGCGTCCGCTTCCAGCGACACCGGCGGCTCCATCGCCGCCAGAGATAACAAATGCATTAAATGGTTTTGCACCATGTCGCGCAAGGCTCCGGCCTGTTCGTAATATCCCGCCCGACCTTCCACGCCCAAAGTTTCGGCGGCGGTTATCTGCACATGGTCAATATAACGGTTGTTCCACAATGGCTCAAATACCGAGTTCGCCAGCCGCAGCACCAGCAGATTTTGTACCGTTTCCTTGCCGAGGTAATGGTCGATACGGAAAATCTGCTCTTCCGCAAAATTCCTCTGCAATATACGATTCAATTCCCTGGCCGAGGTTAGGTCCCGCCCGAAAGGTTTTTCCACCACCAGCCGCGCCCAGGGAGCAGGCCCTTTATGGTTCAATTGCGCCGCCGCCAGTTGTTCGGCCACCGGGGCAATCATCTCCGGCGGCGTGCTGAGGTAAAACAGATAGTTCGCCGGGATATCCAGTTCGGTGCTTATGGCCCGAAGGCGTTCGGCCAATCGCTGAATATCCCCTTTATCGTCATACTTTCCCTGCTGATACCGCGCTGCCGAGATGAACTGGCAGCGATGTTCATCCAGTCCGGTTTCATTTTTATCAGCATACCCCTTAATCGATTGGCTAATTAACTCTTGAAATCCTGTATCCCCTAGTGCACTGCGGGCATACCCAACAATGGCAAATTTTTTCGGCAATAATCCTTCCCGGCACAGGTGGAAAAGCGCCGGAATCAGCTTTCGTCGGGTCAGGTCGCCGCTGGCCCCGAAAATAACTAACACAAAAGGATCGGGCACACCGGCCGAAGAACTTTGGGTTGTTCCAGGCATCTATTTGTATGCTCCAGAGGGGGATTAAGGCTGGAAATCGATATAACACCTTGTAGGGTAAGAAGATACAAAATGGGCAGGGGTGGATTCGAACCACCGTAGGCTCACGCCAACGGGTTTACAGCCCGTTCCCTTTAGCCACTCGGGCACCTACCCAAACTCCTATCAACAAACAGGTTAAATTTGCTCATTTAACCGGCTGGCCGTAAAAAATATAATCTAGCCTAAATCTCTTTCCAATGCAAGTACCGGTGATATAAAATCTAAAAACATTTTTATCTGTTTTTTTTACTAAAATTCGTTGGTAGATAGGTTTTTGTCCGTAAAGCAACCTATAATTGCTATATTGCTAAAACTAATGTTGTTTTATTGTCCTAACCTGGGTTACAGAAAGGAGCAAATGAAATGAGTAGTGACCGCGTTGAAAAATCCATATGGCCGTGGTGGCTGGCGGGGTTGTTACTGGGCGGTGTACAAATTTTGGCCGTTGCCATCGATAAGCCTCTGGGTGTTTCCACACAGTTTGTCGTGGTTGATACTCTGGCCTTGAAGCAAGCCAATCCGGAATACGTTGCCCAACACCCCGTTATCAGCAAGGACAGCTATCAAAAACTGGGCGGTGGTTTCTGGCTGGATATAGGTCTGGTTTTGGGGGCATTTGTCGCGGCGCTGGCGGTGGGGCGGTGGCGTTTGCAGGCGACCACAGCCTGGTGGCGGGCCAACCATAACGGCAAGGCGGCCGTCGGCCCCCGATTGCTGACGGGATTTATAGGCGGTTTTCTTATTTTGCTGGGTGCACGCTTTGCCCATGGCTGCACTAGCGGGCAGTTTGCCAGCGGATGGGCGCAACTATCCCTGGCGGCCGTTCCTTTTACGATAACGCTTTTTGGTTTCGGTATGATAACGGCCCGGTTGATGTATCCGAAAACGCCGGATATTGATAAATAATTACAGCAAAAGAAAGGATTTTAGATATGTTTCCTGTAAAATCATTCATAATTGGCATTCTTTTTGGGGCGGCTCTTTACCTCGGCGGTTTGGCCCAACCTGATAAAATCATCGGCACGCTGCGACTGAAAGATTTCCATGCCATGCGCACTATTGTGCTCTTTGTTCTGGTAGGGATGTTGGGGACGTGGATTTTGCAGTTGACCGGCCACGCCAACATGGATGTAAAGTCGGCAGAAATAATTTCCATTCTCGTTGGCGGGGCTTTGTTAGGGGTTGGATTTGGGCTGACCGGATACTGTCCCGGTACCGGCCTGGCCTGTGCGGCGGCGGGGCGTTTTGATGCGCTAATAACTGTTATTGGGATGTTGTTTGGCGCCCTGGCCTATATTTACGTTTATCCTTATGTAAATAAACCACTTACAAGTGTTATGAACTACGGAAAAGTCACATTGCCGGAGAGGGCGGGAATGAATCCGGCGGTGTTCGTTATACCTATCGTTGTTATAGGCGTTTTGGTGCTTTGGCTTACTCGAACGCGCTGGCCAAACAGGGCGGCTCACGTCAATTAGAGCAAAACTGTTTAGTGATATAAATCACAGTAGATTATCACTTGTGCAACTAGAGTGAAACCGTAGAATCCGGTGTTTACGGTCTGGCCATGGACTATGCAGTGTCGGGCACAGGCCCGGCCGCAGCGCGAGTCGATAAGGCGATTTGATGGCAGAATTATTAACCAAAGAAAAACCATCTTTATGTTACCAATGCGGGAAATGCAGCGCCGGCTGTCCGGTTGTGGAAGAAATGGATCTTACGCCGCACCAGATTATGCATCTCTTGGCCATCGGGGATAAGCAGCGGGTGTTGGAATCCAACACTCCGTGGATTTGTGCGGGGTGTTTTACGTGTGCGGTGCGGTGTCCCAATGACATCGATATTACGACCGTTATGGATGATATCCGGCAGGAAGCTCTGGCCGCCGGAGTCGCTTGTCCCAAGCCCAATGTTTTAAAGTTTCATCGCACGTTTCTGGCCGACATCGGTCGTCGCGGGCGGATTTACGAAATGCGGATGATGGGTGAGTACAACATGCGGATGCTGCGTCCGTTCCATAATATGAGCCTGGCGCCGAAGATGGTGTTGTCGCGGCGGCTGCATTTGCTGCCGCCCCGCGCCGTCAAAGGATTTAAGGCGTGGATGAAAAAACTCTGGAAGAAATAATGGCCCGGCAGAAAAAAACAGCTTTTTATCCCGGCTGCTCGCTGGAAGGGACGGCGGCGAGTTTTATGGAATCGCTGCGCCTCGTGGTCAAGGCGCTAGGTGTTGAGGTCGGCGATTTGCGGGACTGGAACTGCTGCGGCGCCACCAGCGCTCATGCTCTGGCTCATGAAGTATATCTGGGGCTGAATCTGCGGAATTTGGCCCTGGCGCGGCAGCAAGGTTTCGACGAAGTCATCGCTCCCTGTGCGGCCTGTTACCACCGGCTGGCCAGTACGTCATTTGAGTTGGCGCAGGATGAAAAACTGGCAAAGAAATTACAGACCGATACCGGCATTACCTATGATCACAGCGTGAAGGTTCGCAATGTGCTGGATTTTATCGACAAAAGCATCGGCCTGGACGCCATCGCCCGGCAGGTGAAAAAACCGCTGCGCGGTCTGAAAGTTGCCTGCTATTACGGCTGTCTCAATACGCGCGTGCCGCGGATGGAGCCGTTCGATGACGTGGATTACCCCATGAGCATGGACCGTATTCTGGAGGCCGTCGGAGCAGAACCCCTGACCTGGTCGTATAAAACGGAGTGTTGCGGGGCGAGTTTATTTTTGTCGAGCGAGCAAACGTCGGCAAAGCTGGTGGCGAAAATTCTTCACGACGCCGTCGCCCGCGGGGCGGATTGCATTGCCGTGGCGTGTCCCTTGTGCCACAACAACCTCGATACCAAACAGAATGCCTGGCGGAAGGAATTTAATATCGCTAAGCCTGTGCCGATAATTTTCTTTTCGCAATTAATGGGTCTGGCGCTGGGGCTGGATGAAAAAGCGCTGAAATTATCCAAATGTTTTGTTCCGTTTTCCTGGCGGCCGGAGATGA
>CAZOCV010000072.1:0-15955 GCA_964578395.1 uncultured Pirellulales bacterium | reverse complement strand
GGAAATGATTAGCCATGCCGCTGGTTGTCATCATTCTAATTGTGGCGTTTATTATTATCGGGGCCATCGCCTCATCCTTAGCCGCCCGCAAACGCCGGGGGGAGCTGGAAATACTGGCCGGGCGGCTGGGGCTGGCCTTCGACCCGGGAAAGAACCGGGATATGGATGATCGCTTTCCTTTTCTCGGTAAACTTCGGCAGGGATCCAATCAATACGCGTTTAATATTCTCAGCGGCGCTTACGGCGGGCAGAAAATAATGGCCTTCGATTACCATTACCAAACACAATCAAGCGATGCTAAAGGCCACACTCAAACCCACGATCATTACTTTTCTTTTTTTATGCTTTTTTTGCCCATTGCCTGCCCGGAACTTCTTATCAGCCGGGAAGGGCTGTTTTCTAAAATTGCCCAGGCCTTCGGCTATAACGATATCGACTTCGAGTCGCATGAATTTTCCCGCCGTTTCTGTGTTCGCTGCAAAGACAAAAAATTTGCCTATGACATTTGCCATGCCCGCATGATCGAATACCTGCTGGCCAATCAGGATTTGAATATCGAACTCGAACAAAACGTATTGACGTTATGCTTTGATAACCGTCTCAAGGCCGCGGAAATCGAAATGAACCTTAACCGGCTGCTGGACATTCGCACGCTGCTGCCGGTTTACCTTTTTGGTAAGGAGCCATAAATCTTATGCCTGTTGCTTTGATTATTCTGGCCGTTATGGTTCTGCTGCCGCTGATTTTCGTGGTCTTGACATACAACACCCTTGTGCGTCTGAAAAATCACATCCGCGACGCCTGGAGCAATATCGACACGGAACTTAAACGCCGTTACGACCTGATTCCCAACCTCGTCGCAACGGTAAAGGGCTACGCCGCCCACGAAAAAGAGGTGTTTGAAAGAGTCACCCAGCTTCGTACCCGCTGCCAGGCCAATACCGGTTCCGTCAGAGAACAAAGCGGTGATGAAAAGCAACTCGTTACCGCCCTGCAGCAGCTTTTGGCCGTAGTGGAAAATTACCCCGCCTTAAAGGCCGACCAGCATTTTCTGGCCTTGCAGCAGGAACTGGTCAACACGGAAGACCGTATCCAGGCCGCCCGCCGCTTTTATAACGGCAACGTCCGCGATTACCAGAATACCTGTCAAACCTTCCCCAGTGTGATGGTCGCCGGTCTGTTCGGGTTTCAACCGGGCGAATACTTCGATGTGGAACCCGCCGTCCGTGAGACACCCTCGGTATCAGAAAATTTACCATAAGCTATGGAATGTCGGCGGTATCTTATGGTTTTTTTACCCGGTATAACGGTTCATTTATCGGCATCTTATGCTACGGTTTCACCGACTTGTTTGGCCTGATAAAGGGCTTTGTCGGCCATTCTTATTAATTGCTCCAGGTTGTCAGGTTGATTTTTATTCAGGGTGGCAATTCCAATGCTTAAACCGGTTAAACTGGCTAATTCATTGAAATTGGGAATATCAGACACTCCGCCTGACGTATCTTCCTCAACGCTTTGTTTAATAATGTTCATGGTTTTCTGAACAAACGTTTGCCGGATCCGCTTGGAAATGCGCAGAGCTTCCGCGGAGGAGCAATCCTGCAGCAGCATAATGAACTCGTCGCCCCCAAAACGGGCGCATAAATCCCCTTGTCGCACCGAAGCTTTCAGCAATTCACCTATCATGACAATGACGCAATCTCCGGTCATATGGCTGAACTGGTCATTGACCAGCTTGAAGTGATCGATATCGATCATGATGCAGGCCAGATCCGCACCATTTTGGCGGGCCTGCTGGAAAAGCTGCTGGGAATGTTGCCCAAAATGACGGCGGTTGGCCAATCCCGTCATACTGTCATGGTTGGCGTCCCGACGCAACTGGCGAATTATGTTATTCAGTGCTTTCGTTTGGCTGTACATCTTCTGCTCGGTTTTGGAATAAGTATGTTCGATTTTGCCTTTTAAAGAATCTATAGCGGCGCAAATACGATCCAGTTCGAGGGTCAGGGAGTCAATCTCATCCTTGGGCAGGATGGCCTCGTCAGGGAATGGTTGTGAAACGTCGTTTTTACGCTCATGGTCACCTTCGTATATATCGGTTTTAATTGGCTGCAAATACAGCCAAAACTTGACATTTAACAGGATAATGCCGGTTGTAATGGCTATTTTTCCACCCCAAAAAATGGGAATGCCTGATAAAATAACCAAAACCGTACTGCTGAAAATGCATATCACAAAAGGCATAATCTTTTTGAAAACGAAGGGCATGATCACGTCCTATAACTATGGATCAACCATTAATTCTCGTTTATGCCGTAAAAGTATAAAATATAAATGGGACCGACACCAAATGAAGATAAGGTTTATTCCCCCAAATTTAACTCTTTTTTGTGATTTTCAACCTCCCTTTGGCCGGTTTTTAAAAAACCGGCGAGAAATGATTATGCATTAATTTCTCGCCGGTATGAACTACACATGCGACTAGAGCCCTTTAGGACCTGGTAGATATGAAGTTATATTCTCCATCGGCGACGAAAAGCCGCCAACATGCCCAGTCCTAAAAGCCCTATTGTTGCCGGTTCAGGAATGACGTAACCTTTTCCGACATCTTCGCTCTTGGTCCAGGGGCCGCCTTCCTCAAGAATTGTCCATGTTTGCTTCAAATCCGTAGGAGCGCCGGCGGTAAACAATCCATCGACGCTATTGGGGACCGTCCAGAAGTCATCCAGCAGCGGGTTCCATACGCCGCCGTCAACATCGAGAAACAACAGGGACTGGCCATATACAGAGCCGCTTTCCGTTACACCAATGAAACGGAAGAAGGATGAGGTCCCTTCGGCCTGAAGGATTCCTTCACCGTTGCTGCGCCAGCCGGTGAAATAATTTTGTCCATCACGGTCTCCTGGTTGCAAATCAGGATCAACCTGTGGACTTTGAGTGTAATCCCAGTTCAACGAATATAAATTATACTGGGTGTTTGTGCTGTAAATAGTTATGCTTTTTCCACCCAGACCGTCATCGGCGAAATAAACTCTCTGGTCCTGTGTGCCCCAGAACATGCCGCGCAGATATTCGTCGTTATCACCTTTGTCCCAATACTTGACGCCGCTGGCGATATCCGTACCGCCCCCGGTTACGGTCCCGTCCCACAACTGGGTGAGGTCCAGTAAACCAAAGGAATCCTCGCCCGGCAAAAGGCCCTCACCGCTGACGAAGGGAACAAATGTGGGATCGGAAAAAAGCCGGTGGGTTGGGTTCAACGGATCATAACCCGGCGTCGTTGCATCCCGGAAATAGGTATAACCTATGGTTCCGTCATAGCCCATGCTGACTTCCCAGTTGAAGGTCTTGAAAACCAATGGCCCTAACTGTAAATCAACGGCATTTGCCATGCATGTGACGGCAAGGATTGCCGCCATGATACAAAATGTTTTTAATTTCATATTTTCCTCCTGACGTGTTTGTCGGAGATTTATACTTAGACTACAACGCACGACCTCTATTCATTTTATGTTTATTCTCCTTTCCAAAAAAAACGAACAATATACTCAGACGTGTATAACTTACCGACACTTAGAGCTGAACATTCCACTCGAAAAGTTTAAGAATGGAAATTCCCTAAGTGCAAATGAACTCGCGCATGCAATATCCTCCAAAAGGATATTTTTATTTGGCTCGCCATGAATTGATAATCTATTCTAGATAAAAATATATCGATACGTCAACAGAAAAAATTCTCAAATTACATATTTTTCCAATAATTTGCCGCAAATTCTGTAGTTTTATGAATAACCGTGGAAGCGTTGTATTATAAGCTCATATAGGTCAAGATGTTAAATAATCAAGGGGTGTTTCCGCTCTCCAAATAGCAACCGATTGAAAATTTGATAATTGGTAGGTCCATTGTCCATATTTTTTCACTTTCCGTCGTTGTTACGCGAAGTTCATTAGGTCATTTTTGGGGGAGGGCAAAAGCTACTCAGTAAGCTGGCAAGAGGTAATTTATACAAAAACAAAAATGTTAATGGTTGACAATTTTGTGTGTAATCAGAAATCAAGCACATAGCAAAATAGAGAAGCCCGATCGTCAAATACATGTTATTAATATATGATTTATCGTATTATTTTCAGCTCTATTTTCCATTAATCAAAAAAATAAAAATCAGGGAGAATTATTTATGACATGCGACATTAACTTATATGGATATCTGTCCTTTATGGTACAAAATAGATATAAGTATATAGTGTAGGTGTTACGTGTATATAGATAGTTTAATGTTTTGATGAATACATGAGATGGAGCGTAAGCATGCATGTCACAAATAGGTTTCGGGGTTTTACCCTAATCGAATTGTTGGTGGTGGTATCTATTATCGCATTACTCGTGTCAATTTTACTGCCGGCCCTGGGCCGGGCGCGTAGTCAGGCCCAAAAGGTCGTCTGCCTTTCCCAGATGCAGCAGACCGGCAATGCTTTTGCTGTCTATGAGGCCGATTCCGATGGATATATAGTCACTTTCTATTATTTGCCCGGCGACCCCACGCAATTAGGGTACGAGGTTACCTATTGGAGTACATTTATTTGGAACGGCTATATCCCCGATAGCCAGATCATCCATTGTCCCGGATATACGTCAGGATCTATATTCCCCATTTGGACTAAGCAGGATATGACCGATGGAGTTGTGAGCTATAGTTACACCGGGAAATATGCAACGAATACCGGCGTTCGCAAACCAGGGGTTTACGGTAATCACTGGGCGGGAACCACCGCATCAATTATCGCTATGGGTTCTACAGGAAATATTTTGTCTTACCCGAATTACTGGCATGGCAGCGACACATCCAGAGCTTGGAGGCCGTTTAAGCCTAATACGTTTGTGAAGCGTCGCAGTGAGGAAGTTATCGTCGTCGATGGAGGCTTGGCTGGAAACTGGCATCCCAGTCCTTTCAACGGCATTACATGGGATGATTGGAAAGAACAAATGGGCAAACCTTATGGCGATCCGCCGCAAACCACTGAACATAATGTGGCCCATATGTATGAATGGGGCAGAGGAAAAACGGCGGGGTTTTCCCCGCGGCATGGTTATGCCAGCAATTGTCTTTTTTTCGATGGTCATGCCGAAACGCTCGATGGCGAATATCTTTGGGAAATGGATTGGGGTGTTGCCCTGAAGAACAATAATTTGCCGGCCGGCGGCGGCGTTCATGTAAACAATCCTTTGGATGGATATTAAAAACCGAAATGAATTCAATAAAAATGTGTTGTTGGGGTATAGGTTGAGAAAAAGTGGTTTTTTTAGGAGGAACGATATGGCATGAAGGGCGCAGGCGACTATTGTTGGAAATTTTAGCAAAACAATTCAAATCAGGAGAATCAAGATGAGAAAGACATTTTTAGTTGGTTTTATATCGGCCATCGCGTTGATGGCCTGCAGTGCCTTTGTGAATGCGGAAATTACGACGGTCGTTGACGGTAATTTCGAAGCAGAAGGGGATTGTGGCGGCGGAAAACCTGCTCCTTGGTCTTATTCGGCGTGGATAGGCGAAGGCGCTATCTTTATGGATTCGGATTATGTTTACGCCACAGTCGGCGAAGACCGCGGCCCCGGCCCGGCTGACATGAACTGGCTGACCCTCTGGCAGATTTCTTCCGGAACCGCCAGGGCGTATCAAGACCTGGGCACGACGGAAGCGACAGGTTTTTATGTTGCCCAGGCGATTATGCAGCGGCATCTTACGCTGGGATACGACATTTCGCCTTTCAAATTCAGCTTACGCAATTCCAGCACAGACGCGGAACTCGCTTCTTCCGGATTGACAGAGCTGTTTTGGGTGGTTCCTGGAGCTGATCTACGATCAGAAACGCCGCCGTATTTGCTGGCTGAAGTCACTTTCCAGGCGACGTCCGCTACGGCCTTGCGCGTACAATTAGAATCTGTGCCAAGTACTCTTGGTCTGGCCCGCTTGGGTGTCGATGATGTTCGCGTGGTAAATGAGTTACTGGGCGCCAATAATCCCATCCCGGCTCGCTGGGCAACCGAGGTTAATTCCAATACATTATTGCAATGGACAGCCGGCTCTACCGGAGGTGTTAGCGGTTATAATGTTTATCTGGGTACAGACCCGGAAATTCTTGTGCTGCAAAATACCACTCCTCTGACCACGACAAGTTATGATCCGGCGATAGTCAATGATACGATTTATTACTGGCGTGTGGATGCCGTTGATTCCTTTGGCAATCCGGTTGTTGTCGGCAACGTCTGGGCGTTTCGCACAAAATTGAGTTTGCCGGTAATCGTACAACAACCGGCCTGCGCCGGCGGTTTACCCGGTGACGATGTTACCTTTACCGTAAGTGCGACCGATCCTCTGGGCGGCTCCCTGTCGTACCAGTGGTACCGTGATCCCAACACCCTGTTGCCGGGTGATGAAGTGGCCTTAACCGAAGGTGCGGATTACGAAGGTGTGGATACCAACACCTTAAAAGTGCTCGATATTGATGAAACAGTTTTAGGAATCTCGTTTTTCTGTGCCGTCGTTAATGCCGCCGGTACCGTAAACACAAATTTGGTAACGGTAAATATGGCCGGCATGGTCTATTACTGGCCCTTTGACGGCAGTACTGACGATGCTAAAGGGATGGCTAACTTCGTGGAAGCTTACAGCGATCCGGATTATGAAACAGGTGTGGTCGGCCAGGCGCTGAGCCTTGATGGCGATGACGGCCTGAAATATAATAACGTATGGCTTCATTTCGCGGATAATGATGCGCCTGCGGCAGCACGTTTTGTTCCGTCGGATGACGTCGGATCGAGCACCATGACGTTATGGATCAAACCTGCGAATGTTTCGCAACAATACATTAATATATTCTGCAGGTATGTAAGCGGTTATCAGCTTCGCCGTCTGGGGTATCTGAACACGGATGGAAATATGCGTTTCCGTGATATTATATTCACGGGCGACACTCTTTGGGCCGATTTGGATTTTGCCGGCGTGATTGCCAATGATGAGTGGACCTTCCTGGCGTTGCGTTTCGATACGCATGAAACCACGCTTTTTGTCAACGGTGTTCCCCACTTGAGAAGTTTTCGCGATGGCAAATCCGTAGCCGCGCTTTCGGGAACGGATTTCCTGATTGGCTGCGGCACTCCGACCAGCCAATTTTACGCTGGCGCGATTGACGAATTCAAGATTTACAACTATCCGCTCACGGATACACAAATTGCCCAGGAATACGCCGACATCGCCGGTTCTTCGGTCTGCGTGTCGGATATTCCGGCCAATATCGTGGAAGATGGCAGTTGCACCGTCGATCTGGCCGACTTCGCGGCCTTGGCCGCACAGTGGCTGCAGGACCTCAATGTTTATCCGAATCCGTAAGGACTCAGATAAATAAACGTAGTTGCACCCGCAGCTACTGGAACGTGTGTGTTTTAAGGCCCGCGCTTCGGCGCGGGTCTTTTTTAATATTACATTTTGGTAAAAACGCAGAGGAAATCGTTATTATCCTTGCCGTATCGTAAAGATATGTTATTTTAAATATCGATACGAAAGCTTTGATGGCATAGACTGGCGTTTAATATACGGAATTCTTTTACCGCAAACTCTTATCCCAATGATGAGGTGCTTATGAAAATGCAGCGTCGCAAATTATTACAGGTTTCCGCCGGTTCGGTAGTGGCCGGCATGGTTGGTTGTTCCAGTTTGTCCGGCGGTGGGGCGGGTTCGGCGTCGGTGGCCGAATCACTGGTTGATCCCCGTGCGATTGAGCCGGGGATGTGCATGTACCCAGGTATGTGGCGGCCCTGGCATCCCTGGGAAAACATCGCCTGGGTGCGCACCCCCTGGCCGAGTCCGAAGCTGCATGGCTGGCCTCAGCCGATGTTTCATGACTGTGTCTGGCTGGATTTCCCGGAGGCCGTATTCTCCAAAGAAGGGCTTTGGTTTCTCAGCCACATCAATCCCGGTTTCCCTGAATCACAAGCATATCAAAAACTTCCTCAGGTGACATGGCAACAGCGTCCCAACAGCCTCGCGTATGCGCGTACCATGCCTAACGGCCTGCACTTCAACTGTTTATTGGAGTATCACGATGCAACCAGCATCGACTGCGAACTCCACTTTAATAATGGCTCCGAAAAGTCTTTTACCGGAGTTACCCTGCAAACATGCTGTTACCTCAAACCTTCGGAGTGGTTTTCGCAGTATATCAGCGATAACAAATATGTTCATACGGCCTCAGCCGGCTGGATACCGATGTTTGAGGCGGCCAAAATGGAACCCAACGGTAAGTACGCGGTGGGCTGGCGCAGTGGTCCCAAGGTCTGCGATTCCCCCTGGATTCTTACTAAATCCTATGACGGCAATCACTGGGTCGGTATGACCTGGTTCGAGGATACCCTGTCCTTTATTGGCAATCCGGGGCATCCCTGCTTCCACGCCGATCCTCTGGTGGGTGATTTAAAACCCGGCCAGAAGAAGACCATCAAAGGCCGTTTGGCCTTTTTCACCGGGGATAACCCTGAACAGTTTTCCTTGCCGGAAAAGGCACAAGAATAAAGGGCGTCTTATCCGTTTATAAGGATGAAGGTTCGCCGATAGTTCGGCACTGAAGCCGAGGCTCGTCAGAAGACGGGCTTTCGGCTTCTGCCGTAATATCGTCGATTATATCCGGCAAACCATCCGTATGCGGCAAACCTTGATCCGTTTTGTCGCCTTCGTGGAGTTCCATCCAGCGATCGCGCGCCTTATGAGCTATCATCATTAGCCGGGAAATTACTGTCTCAAGTGTATCATCAAAGGGATCCACGATAAAGCCTTTGAGTTGTTCATACACCTCTTGGGATACCAGCACCTGTTTCATCGTTCATCTCCGATAACCGCTATAAGCCTCACAAAACAAAAAAGTTAACTCTATTTCCTGGATTTGCTGCCTTTCCCGCCTCTCAAAAGTAAACTATACAATACAATCGCGTTTTGAGCAAATTCCATAAATTTTCACGTCTCTGATTTGCCCGCTACTATTTACGGCGCTATAATATGAAGAAATTCTTACAAAAAATTGCGGTATTTGAAGCGAGAGTTAATTACAGGAGATACCTATCCCATGATCAGCAATAAAATGACGGCGGCGATTAATGAACAAATTAAAAACGAGCTTTATTCCGCTTATTTATATCTTTCCATGGCGGCCTGGGCGGCGGACAATGATTTTGAAGGAATCGCCAACTGGTTTCGTGTGCAGCAGCAGGAAGAAACATTCCATGCGATGAAATTGTACGATTATATTATCGCCCAGGGCGGCCGGGTGAAGCTGTTACAGATTAACGAACCACCCCATGATTTTCATTCACTCGTCAGCGTATTTGAAGAAACTCTGGCGCATGAGCAAAAAGTGACGGGTATGATTCATGCGCTGATGAATCAGGCTATGGATGAAAAAGACCATGCTACTCATATTTTCCTGCAATGGTTTGTCACGGAGCAGATCGAAGAAGAAGCCAGCGCCACACAGATATTAAAACGCGTTCGTCTGGCCGGCAACAGTCCCGGCCCGTTATTTATGCTCGACCAGAAATTAGGGCAAAGAACCTTCACGCCACCGACGCCCGCCAAAGGATAAATCCGGCGGAGGACGTTTCCGGAAATCGTTTTCCGCCTGCGGTGGTAAATTGGAGACGTCCGCATACCACGGAGGTGGTTGAAAACGACGGCGGCCATGTGCGAAAGCATGGGCCGCCGTTTTTCTACCTTGTTTTCCACGCAGAATTACCCTTGCCTAAAACTCAGGCGGGCTTTATGATTTACCCACCTTTGGATGTTTGCCGATGATAAACACCGGTTAGCACCGTGGGCACGCTTTGCGGGCGTAGCTTAATGGCAAAGCCTCGGCCTTCCAAGCCGATCATGTGGGTTCGATTCCCATCGCCCGCTGTACAAATTTAGAGGCTTTCCGGGGGAATTGCTGTAACTGCTTAACTGGAAAATTGTTACATTGATGGAGCCGGTTTGGGGGCCGAAGGCACTTCCACCAGATTCTGTACATGCAATATCCGGATTTTGCTAAAACCGTCATATTCGGCCCGGCCCGTCAAACTAATCGGTTTGCCGACCCAGTTGGCCAAGTCAATGCCGGGATTATCGCTGACGGCATAGTAAATGATCTTGTCCTCACTGTCGGTGATAATAAAACGGCGGTTCTGCGTCGGCGCGGTAAAAATGGCCGAATATCCCAGCGTGCCCTGAACCACGAGAACATCATTTGACCCATCCGGCGGGGTAACGGCGGCGAGGGTTTCCAACTGGGTGTTGATTTTATTCAGGGTGGTCTTTAACAGAACATCCTGCTGTTGGGCTTTCACGACGACCTGCTGCGCTTCTTCCATGTGCAGCGTTACTTTCGCCAGGCCGCGGGCGTGACGCTGGATGAGAGGGGATTGTGATTGCAGCAGTTCATCAATAATGGCTTTTACGGGAGTAAAGTCACGCTGTAGAATCGGCGTCGCCTGAAGCCCTTCGAGCATTTCGACGGCTTGCAGATAGCGCTGACGTTCCTGGCGGGAATGGGTGGCTGCGGCGGGGCTGTCCGGGGCCGGCGGATTGAGCACATCCTGACTGGCAAGATGAGTCAATTCTTCCGCCGTTGCATCATCGACCGCGCCGATACGCTTGACAAAATCAAGGGAAACCCAGAAATAACAATTTGGCGGGCAGATGATTTTGTAGTAATCATCGCGCTGCCCGATGATTTTCACGATAGCGCCCTGATTGAGCAGCGTCTGCACTTCACTGGCATGAGCCGGGGGAACCTTAAGGCTGCCGGCCCGCACGCGGACATTTTCGCCGATAATTTCACCCATGATGATTTCGCGGCCGAACGGAACGGTTTCCGCCGTCCCCGCGGGGTAGTCCGTCAGGCTGACAAGCTCACGGGCGATATAACTGAAACACTGGGGCGTGGGCTTGATTTTGGCCCAGTTCTTCATCCCGTGCATCTCATCGACGACAATGAAGCGTTCACCTTTGCGAATCTGGCCGACGCTGTAATACACTTCCGCCGGGCCGGAGCGGATATTGACGTTGTCGCCGGCGGCTTCCGCCAGATAGGGCGTAAAAGCGGGTTTGTCCATCCCGACGGGGGGGGCCAGCGTGGCGGTCGGCCCTGCCGGGACGGCCGTCGCCGGGGCATCGAGCACCGCCGGCGGGGTGGTCTGAGCGACCGCTGTAAGTTGCGATAACAACGTTACTAATACCAACAAGCCAAGTTGTTTATAAGCGGCTGACATGGCATTTCTCCCAATATTGATGTCACTATCTCGCTGCAGGAAAACAACCTAGCATAACCCCCCGGCCCTGTCAACGGTAAAGCCGCCTAAAGGTTGCATCAGATGAATAAATCGCTACAATGTCCCGTAGAAACGCCAGTTAGGAGCACAATGTGATACCCATTGGGACCGACAATATCCTTCGCCGCCAGCCGACGGTCAATCATATCCTTATCGCCGTAAATGTTTTGGTATTCCTTTTGACCTTTCGCTATCTCAATCCCGACGCCGCCGGCATCACCGAACAGCAGCACCGGGCGTTCGAGTCCTTTTTCCTTTGGCCGCAGCATCCCCAGTTGCACCAGTTCCTTACGAGTGCTTTCCTGCATGGCGGCCTGATGCACCTGGTGGGCAACATGTTCTTCCTGTACGTCTTTGGCGGCAACGTCAATGATAAGCTGGGTAATATCGGCTACCTGCTGTTTTATCTGGGCGGGGCCATCTTCAGTGCCCTGGGCTACGCTGTCTTTGACCCTATCCAGAAACCCGTCATCGGGGCCAGCGGGGCGGTCGCCGCCGTCACCGGGGCCTACATGGTCCTGTTTCCCAAGACCAACATCCGGGTGCTCTACTTTTTCATCCTGATTGGCACGATTGACGTCCCAGCGTTATGGTTCATCCTGTTCAAGCTGATTTTCTGGGACAATGTGTTCGCCCCTCAGCTTGGCGGCGCCGGCAACATCGCCTATAACGCCCACCTGGCCGGCTATGCCTTCGGCATCATCCTGCCGTTTGCCATGCTGGCCTTCAAGCTCCTGCCGCACAGCACCTTCGACCTCTGGGCGTTGTTTAGCCGCTGGCGTCGGCGCAAGCAGTATCAGCAGATGACCCAGCAGGGCTACGATGCCTATTCCGGCCTGCGTCCCGGCCGCAAGACCGTCTTCGCCCGCGTCACCAACGTCAACCCGCACGCCGAGGAAATCATGGACCTCCGCGCCAAGATCGCCGAAGCCGCCAACAACGCCAACCTCACCGCCGCCGGCGACTACTACCGCCGCCTGACGGCCCTGGACCCCGAACAGGTCCTCGCCCAGCAGCTTCAGCTCGACATCGCCAATCACCTCATGCAAACCGGCGAGCACACCGCCGCCGCTACGGCCTACGAGGCGTTCCTCAAGCACTATCGCAGCTACCCTTTCCTCGAACAGGTGCAGCTCATGCTGGGCCTCTTGTACAGCCGCTACCTCCATCGCCCCGACGCCGCCCGCGACTATCTCACCGCCGCATTGGAGCGTCTGCACACGCCCACCCAGGTACAAATGGCCCGCGATGAGCTTACGCGTTTAGGCTAAAGGGTGCTGACCCAACGTGACGCGGGCATCCTGCCCGCGCTCTTTCGAATGCCAACCGTCGTGATGCGGGCATCCTGCCCGCGCTCTTGCGAATACCAATCGCGTTGATGATGCGAAAAGGGCCATTAAATGGCTGCCCAAGGCGTCGTTCTGCGATGAACAACACACCCCAAAGGCCAAGATGTCATTCCCGCGCAGGCGGGAATCCAGATTTGTTATCCGCAGATTTTCGCAGATGAACGCAGATATATTCTAGCTTCTAGCTTCAAACTTCTTATTTATAACCACTAATAAACGCCAATAAACGCGAATATCACCCTTGCCCGCGGCTCGATTTTCCTTGCCCGCGGGGGCGATGTCGGCTATGCTGATTCTTCAGTGACGGGGCCAACTCGCCCCGGATGGGTTTTCAGGATAACAGGTTATTACCGGCCGCATGGGCCATTATGGAGTCTGCGATGAGCCATAGATGCTTTCATTTTGCCCTGTGGCGGGTTGTCTTAGCCACGAATTTTCACGAATAAACACTAATATTTCCTTTTGTGGACCGCCGGAGGATGCTGAGTTTATGCCTTGTTTTGCCCGGCGGCATCCGGTATATTGGCCGCTAATCCCGTGGGGTCAGTTCCGAACCACCGGGGAGGGCCGATGGCCCTTTTAAAAGCCATATTTTATATATTGAGGTGACAAAATGAGTGATTTCTTCAATAAGCTTTCTTCCTATAACTTGTTTAATTACCTTTTGCCTGGTGTTATCTTTGCCGTTTTGGCCGATGCCTTTACGCAATATAAATTCATTAAAGATAATATTATCCTTGGCCTGTTTGTTTACTATTTCATCGGTATGATTATTAGTAGGCTCGGATCCCTGATTATTGAACCATTACTAAAGAAAACCCGTTTTCTCATATTTGCAGAGTATGAAGATTATGTTTCAGCATCTAAAAAGGATGAAAAAGTTAATCTTCTTTCAGAGGTTAATAATACATTTCGCACAATTTGTTCTCTTTCTATGTCACTTTTATTTCTTAAATTATTTGGCACGATTGCTGCTAAATATTCCTGGTTGAACCAAAGGAGTGATTTGATCTTAATTATTTTCTTGCTGATATTATTCCTATTTTCATATAGAAAACAAACCAGTTATCTCAAAAAAAGAGTTCAAGCAAATGTGGATGGCAACATAAATAAGGAAGAAAAACAATAATATTTTTTTAAAAGGGGCAACCAATGTCAGATTTATTTGAAATCGATTTTCTTGATGTGGAGTCCAGTAAAAGCGGTGATGCCATAGCAATCCGGTATCAATTGAATGGTGGAGTTTATATCCATGTCGTTGATGGCGGCTATCAAGATACAGGCGATTCGCTAGTAGAACATATTAAAAAATACTATAACAACCCAAGTTATATTGACCATGTTATTGTAACGCATCCAGATGGAGACCACGCCGGGGGCTTACAAAAAGTGCTTACTGAATTCGATATTGGAAATTTATGGATGCTGCGCCCATGGTTATATGCAAATGAATTATTGCCTCGTTTTTCAAGATTTAGAAATGTTCAAAATCTAATTCAGCGACTCAGGGAAATATACCCTTATATCGCTGATTTAGAAGAAATAGCGGCCGATAACGGCATTCCTATACAGGCACCATTTCAGGGTAGTACGATAGGAGCTTTTACCGTGATGGCGCCTACAAAGACTCGCTATCTCGATTTGATTGTCGAGTCAGATAAGACCCCTGAATCTGAAAAAGGTAGATCGATCAGCCTTGCTCTAGCATATGGCATGCTTGAAACCGCTGTTGCAAAAGTTATAAATTTCGTACGTTCTATCTGGGGTGCGGAAACATTTTCATCTGAAGAAACGAGCGCAGAGAATGAAATGAGTATTATTCAATATGCCAATTTATGTAATAAACGCATCCTTTTGACCGGCGATGCTGGCCGTCAAGGATTACGTGAAGCGGCAAATTATGCGCCTTTCATTGGACTAGCTCTTCCCGGTATAGATCGTTTTCAGGTGCCCCATCATGGCTCCCGACGCAATGTATCTACAGAATTATTAAATTGGTGGCTTGGCCCCATACTTCCTCAAAAGCCAAAGGAAGGAGAGGAATTATTTACAACCATAATTAGCGCTGCTAAAAAAGATGAAGATCATCCTCGCAAAGCGGTTGTTCGAGCGATGATTCATCGAGGTGGCAAAGTAACTACTACTGAAAAAAGCACCATACGAACATCTTATAACGCTCCAGATAGAGAGGGTTGGGTTGCTGCTCCTGTAGAGCCATACCCAGAAGAGCAGGAAGAATAATTTAAACATAATAATGTCAAAATATGGCTGATGATTGTTTTACAATTCTGGACCATATCGATAAGATAACTGTTCCGGGGCAGGTTTACCGGCAGCCCGCCAATGAATATTGGGAATTGCTTTGTCTGTGGGAAGGTATGGAAGCCCTGTATTATCAGGCCAGAAAATGCGAGGCGATGGCGACGCAGGCAACCGCTATGCCTGGTAAAGACCGATTCATCTGGGGCAACCATCCAGCTCTTTCAGTGGTTCCGAAGAAATTATTAACCTGTATGTTTCACTGGTACGCCGTATCGGCCTGCAATTATGTCCGCACCATCGGGGAGATTGCCCGGCGGCAGGATAATAGTCGTCAGAAAGCGCGGGATTATGTTTTGAGTATCATTCCCGAAGTTTATGCCTTTCGGGACAAAATTGCCGCGCATTTCGCCTGGACCATCAATGATTCCCGGGATAATGAGGCGGAAAAGGCAGCAAGCATCTTTCCACAACTGTCCCTGAATAAGGGAGTTTATTATATGGGAACCTTGAATCTGACAAAAAACCACGCCGGGCAAACCGCTTCATCTCAAGCCATCCAGCCCTGGAGCATCAGCAAGGTGCATGAAGAACTGCGCCAGCGTTATCGGCCGCAACCAGTAATATCGGACGTTCAAACCCAGCCTGCCAAAGACGACAACTCATAATCAGGATTATGGCTACCGGGTCTGGCGCGGGGGTGTATCCTTTATATAAGGTATGTTTATTAATGATGTCTCGCTCGTGAGTAGGCGACAGCGGAGCCGGGTTCCTTACAGAAAGGGCGACAGCTTCAAAAGGGTCTTGGACCCCTTAGCTAATCTGGGAGGAAAAGATTAGTAATGTTGGGTTCCCGGATTAGTTAATCCAGGGTGTCTGGATTAGTAATGTTGGGCGGCTGGATTAGCTAATCCAGGGGGGCGGGATTAGTAATGTTGCCCTCCGGGATTAGTAATGTTGGCCTGCCGGATTAGTTAATCCGTGGGGTTGGGAT
>CAZOCV010000071.1:0-15962 GCA_964578395.1 uncultured Pirellulales bacterium | reverse complement strand
CCCATCCCGGTTCGGGCGAACATTTGCAGGATCAGCTTGCCCAGGACGGCGTATCTTATTTCCTGCGCCTCACCTACAGCTTCTAAAAACAAATATCGCGCATTGCCGGGGGGGCGAAATTGCCGTTAATTTACTTTTGCGCCTTGAACCGTTTGGCGTCTATCTGGTGTTTGTTCACCCGCAGACCCATCAGCCGTTCGCTGATGCCCAGGGCGCGAGCCGCTTTGGCCATATTGCCGCGCGCGGACTTGAGCGCATCCAGAATCAACTCCCGCTCCATGTTATCCAGCGTTTCCTGCAATCCGCCGGCATGCACTGTGCCGCTGGCCTCGGCCGTTTGCAGCGTCGGCGGCAGATGGTGGCCGTGAATCACCTCGTCGTTGCTGACCAGCACCGCCCGCTCGATGCAGTTTTCCAGTTCCCGCACGTTGCCCGGCCAGTGATACGCCATGAGCATATCGATCGCCGGCGTCGATATCCGCCGAATGGGCTTGTGGTTCATGGTTGCGTACTTTTCCACGAAGTAATTGGCCAGTTGGAGAATGTCCGTCTTTCGCTGGCGCAGCGGCGGCAAATGAATCGGAAACACATTGAGCCGGTAATATAAATCCTGGCGAAATTCCTCCCGCGCGACCATCTCCTCCAGCTTGCGGCTGGTGGCCGCAATAACCCGCACATCCGTCTTGATGGTTTCCATGCCCCCCACCCGCTCGAATTCCCGCTCCTGCAAAACTCGCAGCAGCTTTATCTGGCTGGCCGGAGAAAAATCTCCGATTTCATCCAGAAACAGCGTCCCCCCATGCGCCAGCTCGAACCGTCCCGGCTTTTGCGCGACCGCCCCGGTAAACGCCCCTTTCTCATGTCCAAAAAGTTCGCTCTCCAGAATCGTTTCCGTCAGCGCCGCACAATTCACTTTGATAAACGGTTTGTCGCTGCGCGGACTGTTGTAATGCACGGCGTGGGCGACCAGTTCCTTGCCGGTGCCGCTTTCGCCGCGAATCAGCACGGTGGCGTTGCTTTTACAAACCTGAGCGATCTGATCATAGACCGTCTGCATCGCCGCCGAATTGCCGATGAGATTCGAAGGACGAAACCTATCCTGCAACTGCTGATGCAAACGCACGTTTTCATCCATCAGCCGCTGGCGCTCCTGCTCCACCGACAGCCGCAGCCGCACCGCCTGCGCCACCATCGAGGCAATAATCGACAGCAGCCGCACATCCTCTTCAAAACCCACGCCTTCGGCGAACAGGTGATCCACACTTAAAGCGCCGATGCTTTCGTTTCCCAGCCGGATGGGCACGCAAATGAAAGAAATTTCGTCCTTGGTTATCCCCCGGCGGGCGCCCGTTTTATCCATGAACAGCGGCTCTTTCGAGATGCGCGGCACCACCGCCGGCTTACCCGTTTGAATCACCCGCCCGGTGACACCCTCTCCCGGCCGATACCGCCCCCGTTCCCGCTGCTCGGCCGTCAGGCCATGCGCCGCTTCAATATAAATCTCCCCCGTTTGACGATTAAGCAGCGTCAGTGTGGCATGCGCCACTCCCATTCGCTGACTCATCGCTTCGAGCAGTTCTTCGGCCACTTCCCGAATATCAAGACTCCGGTCCAGCAGCCGGCTGATGTCAAATAAAAGCGCCAACTCATTAACATCCCGTCTGATGCGCGGTTGACCATTCGTTTCCGTCATAAAAAAACCTTATTTATACCATTTCGTTAAATAATATCCTAAAAACCACCATATTGTAGCCCCCCATAGGTATAAATCAAGGAAAGGATAATGTATGGGTACTCCCGCCAAAAAAAAGGGACGCCGGGGTCAAACCCGGCGTCCCGCGGAGCAAGTCACAATCAGCCGATCATTCGTAAACGTTGGTAATTTCCGTTTCCGTCGCCGGCTGCGTGAACTGATCACTACTCAGTTCCACACGCATACGCTGCTGACCGGCCGAACCGTGGGCCATCAGGACTCGGAATACCGCCTCGGCTTTAGGCGCCAAGGTGGGGAGTTTATCGAAGACGACCTTGCCATCCGTCACACGGCCTGTTGTAGCGCCGGTAGCGGAGACAACCTTGTCGCCCGGATTCGGGTAGAACACAACCTGAATACCCGTACCTACGGCCGAACCCTGGTTGGTTACGGTAATCACGTAGGTCTCGTTCTTGCCCTTCTCAATCGGGTCTTCCAGGTCAACCATCTCCAGCAGAATCGCCGGGATGCCTTCGACTCTCAGACTCGCCTGAGCGGCGGCATCGGCACAGTAGGCCTGCGCTGTCGCCTTGTTGGTGAAATCACCCATTTGGGCGGCGTTCACCGTCACGTTCACTTCACGTTTGGCGCCTGCCGGCAGAGTGCCGAGTTTCCAGGTCACCGTACCGCCCGCGAACGTTCCGCCATCGGAGGCGCTCACGAAGGTCAGGCCGGCCGGCAATGTATCCATCAACACCGTATCCTGCGCCGGGACTTTGCCGGTATTGGTCACGGTTAAGGTGAAGATTGCCTGGCGGTCCACAAAACGACGTTCCGGACCGGTCTTCGTCAGGCTCAGTTCCGGTTTGGTCACCGTTACCTGATGATCATCCTGAGCTTTCAGCCCGTCATCGGCCGTCGCTACCGCGGTGTTCTTATACACACCCGGCTTGGAAGCGCGGGCCGTGTAAGTAATCTGCTTGGATTGTCCGGCTTCCAGTGTACCGGCGTCCGCCGTCACCTTGGTCGAACCCTGTTCGGTCTTGAGACCTTCGGGCAGGTCATCCACAATCCGCACATTCGTCGCCGGACCGTCGCCCGAATTCTTCACCGTCACCCGATAGGTAATCGGATCACACAATACCACGGTATCCGGACCGGTCTTCTCCAGGCTCAGTTCCGGAGATGTCACCACGGTGGTGGCGCACGCTTCGGCCTTGAGGTTCATGTCCGCATTAACCGTAGCACAGTTCTTGAACGTGCCCGTACGGGTGGCCTGCACCACGACCTTGACGCTGGTGCTCTGGCCCGGATTCAACGTGCCCAGCGACCAGGTCAGCATGTTGCCGCTCACCTGAGCATTCGGGGCACTGGAAACGTACTTGATACCGTCGGGCAGCGGGTCTGTCAGTTTGGCGTTGGTCGCCGGCGCTTTACCCGGATTGGTTACGGTAATCTGGTAAGAGAATTGTTCGTTCATTTTGGCCGTAGCCGGCGCCGTCTTGGTGATGGCAATCCGCGGACCAACCCAGGTCTTGGTTGTCTTGCCCTGAGCCAGTTTAATCGGCGGGTTGCACTCGCCGCACTGCTCACGAATAATCCACATCTCAATTTCATTGACGCCTTCAACAGGTTTCGCCTGCACCAGACGAATCTTGGCGGTGCCGGTTTCATCCGTCTTCACAGCGACTTCTTTCTTGTCGCCGGGCTGGAACATGCCGTCAGGCCCGCTGACCAGTTTGAAATACACGGTCGAATTCGTGATCGGGGCGCCATTCGACGCCTGCATCACTTTCACTTCCATATCATGCGGCGTTCCGACAGCGTTCGTTGCCGGTTCCGGCCAAATCCACGCGGCGTCATTCCATGTCTTGGTGACATACACTTTGTGTTTGTCCCAATCGAAAATTGCCGGAGCATACGCCACAACATGCGTCGTGCCTTCCACCGGCGACGTAATCACGCACCACGTCTGACCTTTTTCCAGATAGATATCATCGTCAGGATCGGTATTGCCGCGCGTGATAACGTGAGCGTCCTGGTTCGTGTGGCTGATGGCGTATTTGTTGCTGAGCTTATAGCCGCGGGTGTTGTACCAGCCGCTTTCATCCACTTCGATAATCGAACCCGCCGAACCCTCTTCAACAATCCATTCCACTCGACGGCCGGACAAGGGTTTGCCCTGCGCGTCCTTCACTGTGGCAATTAACACCTGCTGGGTCTGCACCGGATTGGTGCCTTCCACGGGTGTTACTTCCAATATCGCCGCCTGCGGGTCGAAATTCTGATAGTAGCCACCTTCCATTGGCTTGCCATGCTCGCGCTCAATATGGCCTCCATGCAGCGTGCCGAATTTCGTCGGATAAGAGGAACACCCCACCAGCAGCAACGATGCTGCCACCATCCCTATACCCAGCCAAAATAGCTTACTCTGCGATTTCATGTCTTGCTCCTTAAAAAAAGTTACTTTTTACCTAACCGTATGCGCGCACCTGCCGCCTTACGGTTCTCGACTACTATTTCCCAAAACTATATATGATGATTAACGATTAGCTCTTTTAGTAACACTATAACCGATTCCTTAATTTTGGAACTACCACAAGTGTAACCCCCTATTATTAGAAAGGCAAGCGCCACCCCCTAAAAAAATTGTGTTTTTCTTCTTACGTAACCACTGACCGCTTTAACATCAAAATTATAAACAAGTTAAAGAAATAAAAATATGAACAAAAAGTATGCACAAAATAGCAGTTTTCACACATTTCCCCTATTTTCCTGTGTTGGAAACCATCGTGATACCCGGCATAGCGGCTTTTTCGCCCGTACTATTTACGACTGACTGCGTCGATAAATGACGTAGAAAATGATAACGCCAATTAAGCCCGCCACTGCAAGAATGTAACCCAGCATATGCAAAACTCCTTAAGTTATAACGGCTTATAATAGATTCGCACAAACCGTGCCGTCAATGAACGATCCTGACGCTACTTATCTATTATGTAACCCTGCCCTCCACCGCTGTCAACTTTTTTCCTTCCCTTCTTTAATATCCGGCCGTTGAGTTTTTTTGCAGAAAATCCCGTGCCGCTGTCATTTTGACCGCGAGTTTAGCAACATTTTCATCACTGAAACTCGCTGAAATTGCCCCAAATCGCTGAAAAAACTAATAAAAAAGGCAAGGATCGTGCAAATCCTTGCCTTTTTCATAACGCATGGGCAGGGGCGGATTTGAACCGCCGACACGCGGATTTTCAGTCCGCTGCTCTACCAACTGAGCTACCTACCCGAACACGGATAGCCGCTTAGGCCGGTTTCCTAAAGCGTGGCAGTATAAGGCTAATTTTCACCATTGCCAATGAAAAATTTCATCAATGCCCTGCGTGACCAAAAATCGCTCTCCTCAAGCCTATATCATGGTGAAATCAGATCTTAACCTGCTTATTATAAACAGGTTACATCACTTCCCGCCTTCGGTTGCCCCGGTATCCGGATGCAATTTCAGATCATCGACAAGCTGTTTGTCCTGCGTAATGGATCGTCCCCGCGTGGTAAGGTAATCCCCCACCATTATTCCATCGGCGCCGGCATAAAAAAGCCAGCTTTGCATGTCTCGCAGACATATATCCCGCCCGCCGGCGATTTTTATATGGGCCTGAGGTAAAACAAAACGGAACATCGCCACCGCCTGCAAAGCTTCCAGCGGCGACAAAACGGGATTCCCCTCCAGCGGCGTGCCTGCCACCGGATGGTGAAAATTCAGCGGAATATGTTCAATGCCCTGATCGCGCAGTTCCAGGGCCAAATCCACGCGATCTTCCCGGCTCTCTCCCAGGCCGATAATTCCTCCGCAGCAAAGCTCTAATCCCGCCTCGCGTGCTGTTTTGAGCGTCGCCAGTCGTTCATCGTAACTATGCGTCGTCGCAATTTGCGGAAAATAGCGCCGCGAGGTTTCAAGATTATGATGATAGCGCCGCAGTCCCAGTTGGCGTAATTGTTTCGCCTGAGGTAATGTCAGACTTCCCAGCGAAGCAGCGCATACCAAAGCTTTTTTATCGGCAAGACATTTAAGCGATTTCGACCAGCGTGCCAGATTCTCTGGCGAAAGTTCCCGCCCCGAAGCAACCAGCGAAAAACAGTGAAGCTGATGGTCCTGCGCCTCTTTCCCGGCGGCCTCAATTTGCTCTGATGATGCCTGCGTAACCGGTAGACGAACGGCATTATGGGAAGACTGGGCACAATAGCGGCAGTCTTCACTGCAGCCGCCGGTTAAAATTGATAAAATCCCGCACCATTGCACCGACGAACCAAATACTTCTGATCGAATGCGATTGGCCCAATAGAGCAGTTCATAAATATCCTGCCCTTCGAGTCGCAATAGTTCAACCGCCTCGGTGCGGTCAATCGCTCGCCCTGCCAGCACCGACCGGGCTATCTGGGAAATGCGCGACGTTTGCATAACTGATATCCGCCCCTGTCGCTAAAGCTAATCCAAATGTGTTCGTTTGGCGTTTTTCAAACCGAGCAACACCGCCCCAACGGTAAAAACGCCACCTAATACCCAAGGTATCGCTTTTTTGGGGCGCTGATCTTCCGGTATCGCCGATGTCGGAGTTTGCGGTTGCCGCCCGCGCGGTTTGGCCTGAGCCGATGACGCCAAAAGCCCCAAAGATAACAGGGCCATAACGACAATAACGGCCACATTCATCCCGCGTTTGTGCTTTTTCATAACCTCTCCTGAACTTCACCTGTCTGATTCCGGCCGCAGAAGGCATTTTACACTGGCGGAATACCCAGGGTGACAACATTTTTACTTAACAGGAACTCTACATCCATTGGCGCACATTATACGGGATAATCTTTTTGACACCACCTTTTTTTTCATTAACCTCATAATGATTAAGCAAAATGTCGCTATATCGTTTTTTGTGATGCTTAAAAAACGGAAACTCGGTTTGTAAAAAATTTCCAAAAAAGTCTGGATGCAACAAAGGGCGGTTGAGGTATAATAGGAATCAGTCGCCCGGCGGGGCAGCCGGGCAAAGTCATCTGGGAAATCCCCAGAAGTAATACTATAAAGGAGCAAAGGTATGGCCCTGACCCTTGTGCTTCTCCTGGGCGGCGTGGCATTTCTATATATTTTCGGGTACGGCGTTTACGGCCGCTATCTGGAACGACGCATCGTCAAACCTGACCCGCAGGCTCTTACCCCGGCTTTCGAGAAACGTGACGGCTTAGATTACATTCCCGCCAGAACCCCCCTGCTCTGGGCGCACCATTTTTCGAATATCGCCGGGGCCGGACCTATTTTGGGGCCTCTTGTGGCCGTAGCCGCCTTCGGCTGGGCGCCCACGGTGCTTTGGATACTGCTGGGATGCGTCTTTTGCGGCGCGGTGCATGACTATCTGGTGTTATCGACCTCCATGCGCCACGGCGGGGTCTCTATCGCAGGTGTGGCGGATCATGTTCTGGGCCGGCGTGCAAAAATACTACTGTCAATATTTTTGCTGCTTTCCCTGATTTTGATAATCGCCGTTTTCGCCAATACCAGCGCCCAAACCATCCTCAAGCAGCCCGAACTGGTCTTTCCCACCTTTGGACTGATACCGCTGGCTTTGCTGCTGGGTCTGGCCGTTTATCGACTAAAACTGCCCCTGCTGCCGGTAACTATCGCCGCGATCATCGGTATGGCACTGCTCATTTATTTAGGATTTCGCTTTCCTATAAGCTGGCCCCAGGAAGGTCTGCTGGGCCTGGACGGCCTGTCTTTCTGGATGATAATCTTTTTTATCTATGGCCTGCTGGCGTCCCTCCTGCCGGTTGGGTACATGGACCAGCCGCGAGATTACATCAGCACGTCCATCCTCTTTATCGGCATGGGCGTAGGTCTGATTGCCCTGGCGGTCGCGCACCCGCCCCTGCAGGCGCCATCCTTCGTTGAATGGAACTCGGCCAAGGAAGGGCCGCTCTGGCCGATGCTTTTCGTGCTGGTGGCCTGCGGCGCGATTTCCGGCTTTCATGCCCTGGTCTCCGGCGGCACCACCGCCAAGCAACTGGCCAACGAACACTATCAAAAGGCGATAGGTTTCGGGGGCATGATCGCCGAGGGCGTCGTGGCGCTTATGGCCGCCCTGCTGGTCGGCGCGGGTCTGGCCTGGAAGGCGGCCCCTGGCACGGAAGCATACGCCTATGACCTGTTTGCCCTCATAAAAGAAAAAACCTGGATCGGCGCATTTGGCACAGCTTATGGCCGCGTGGCGCACGATGCATTCAGCTTCATCCCGGAATCCGTGGCCGCCGTCTTCGCCATGCTGATGCTTAACGCCTTCGTACTCACCACGCTCGACACCGCGGTGCGATTGGGCCGCTACATCATTCAGGAATCGGCAGGGATGCGCTGGCGTCCGCTGGCGGACAGAAACCTTAGTACGCTCATCGTGCTGGCCCCCGCCTGCGTGCTGGCCTTCACCAATAGCTGGGGCGCCATCTGGCCGATTTTCGGCGCGTCCAACCAGCTCATCGCCGCCCTGGCTCTTTTAGTTGTTACCGTATTTATCTCGCGCGGAAAAGCCCCATCCAAAGCAACTCTGCTGCCGGCCATTTTCATTACGGTTACGACCATCGCTGCTTTGCTTTATAAGATGCACGATTACCTTTTCTGCGCCGCAAAGGACAGAAAATACCTGCTGGGCGGAACCGCGGTAATACTGACCCTCCTGGCGCTGGTGGTGCTGGTCGAGGTTATCCGGTGCTTTCGCCGTCCGGCGCAGCAAATCCCCCGGTAATTATCCTTATCACAGACCGGCAACGTGCCTATCTCGTTCTTGTTGCGGAAAGTCCTTGTGGTGACGTTGTCATACCCGCGAAAGCGGCAACAGTTCTTCTGGAAGGAAAAAATATCATGGCGACGGAAATGGTTCGGCCATCTGATGCTTTCCCCATAAGAACTATATGTTTCCTTAGCGACCGGCGATGCAGGATAGCGGGCTTTTATAGCCCCATGATTCTTGTATATTTTACGTATTATAATATGTCTGGCTTGCCGGGCCCTTCTGATTCATTAATAACGTTGGCCAAATGCGAATAAGGAAATGCTATAACTCCTTATTATTGCTTTAATTAAACAAATTTTGCTTCCGGCGGGGGACAAATTTTACGTTTTTATGCGTAATTTTTCAAAAATTTCTTGATTGGCGTATTAAAAATGTTTAGAATTGGTGTTGTTAATATTTGCGTTAATATTTGCGGAAGCAAATAGCAACACATCGAAACATCGGTTCTTTGACATTTTTTTGCCATCCAACAAGCAACTTTGGCGATCTTCGGAGGAAATGGTCAGCATAAAGCGGACGCTCCGGCGTTCGGAGCGTCCAGAAACAATTCTTTATTTCAGGTAGGAGGTAAATGATGAAAAAGGTGGCGCTGTTAGTGTTGGTGGTGCTGGTGCTTGCAAGCACTTCGTTTGCGGTTTACACGCCGCACATCGGAGGCACAGCGGGCGCAACGATTTACGTAAAGAGGACACTTGATGCTCCTCACAATCACACACCGGACAATTCTCCGTTACATGAGAGTTGGGATCTGATTACGCCGGGAAGCCCGAACTATCTGGGATACTACGCAAAGTTCATCTTTTACGATGGGATACTGCACATTGATCCCACCGGCAAGGTGGGTTTTACGGATACCACGTGGATCGGCTGCAATGTAACAACCGGCGGCGGTTATGGCATCCTCAATGTGGAAGGTTTGTTCACCGGTCCTCGTGTACGCCCCTGGAAAGGCGGTAACACGATGGAAGTAAATGTGTTGAGCGGCATGCTGGAAGTGACCGACAAGCTCAGCGTTGGAATTGCTGACACCGGAAATAATCTGGGAATTGTGAATCTGTCGGGCGGAGTCATAAAAGCCAATAACATCAGTTTTTATGACTTTACCGGCGGCGACAGCTACCTGGATATTACCGGCGGCGAGCTGCTCGTATTGAACAGCAACTGGAGTGAGGCCGCGATACAGGCAGAGATTGGCTTAAACATTCTCAATACCAGTAACGAAGGTCTGAGCGTATCGACCAAAGATATAGGCGGTACGCTCTATACCTCGGTAACGCTGGTGCCTGAGCCGGCAACTATCCTGCTGCTGGGAATGGGCGGGCTGACGCTGTTTCGCCGCAAGGGCTAAACCGGCGTCAACCGCTTGTTCGGCAACCCGTTAGGCGTTTATGGTTCTGGTGTTTTGAGACCAGGAGATGATAGTTCTGCGCCAAAACACCAGAACCCTACAAAAACTTGATAAGGAAACATCGTGGCGAAATCATCAGGAATAAGTCTCAAGGAAATTGCCCGGCAAACCAATTTGTCCATCACCACCGTTTCGCGGGTGTTGCGACAAAAAGGCGAAACCTCTGACGACACCCGCAAGCGCATTCTGCATGTGGCCCGGCAGATGCGCTATCGGCCCAATATGCTCGTAAGGGGCATTCAGACGGGTAAGACCAACACGATGGGCGTGGTGGTGCCGCCTTATGATTCTTACTGGACCGAAGTTCTGTACGGCATCCATGACGAATTGGCCGCGGTTGATCATGTATGTATTAATGTGTGGTGTCCTTCCACAAATAACAGCGGCTCCTATCCCGAAATGCTGCAGGAACAATTACATCGGCTCATCGACCGCCGGGTGGACGGGCTTATTCTGTGGGCGCACGCAGCGCCCCAGTACAATGAGAGCATGATCGAAGACCTGCAGGCGCGGGATTTGCCGGTGGTGACCATCGACCATGAACTTCCCTTTGCCGATTGTGTGGAAACGGATGAGCGGCTCGGCGCGACGCTGGCGGCGCAGCATCTGCTGGAACTCGGCCACAAACATATAGCTCATCTGGGATGGGACGGCCATTATGAATGGGCGAACCTGCGCCGGCAATTTTTCGAACAAACCATTGCCCAAACGGGCAACGCCTCATGTTTGACGGTAGCCTGCGGTGAAGATGAGGAAGTCGAAGGCGCTGTGAGAAACCTGTTGTCGGCGAAACCCAGGCCGACGGCTATATTTGCGTGCAGTGACCGAGTCGCCAAAATCATCTATACGGTGGCCCAGCAGATGGGACTGCATATCCCCAGGGACCTGTCCGTTATGGGATTTGCCGATCTGGAGTTTTCCCCATGGCTACAGCCCTCTCTTACGACGATCAAGCAAAACGGCAGAAAAGTCGGCATGGCCGCGGCCAAAGCCCTCGTCGAACGTTCGTGTTCCGAGAGTGAAGATTTGCCCCGCCGCGTGATTCAGATTGAATGTGAAATCGTAAAACGCAACTCGACGGCAGCACCGATGAGAAACTGAAACAGGCGAAAAAGAGTGATTTTCTGTAAGGAGAGCAGTTATGATCAGGCGTATCTCTTTATGGGCGTGTTTTGTGCTGGCGGGAGGTTTGCTGCTCGGTAGCGCCTCCGGCGACGTGGTTAATATCAAAACCAGCCAAGGGGCGGGCGCGGATACGTATATTTATTATTATGGCGGAACGACCAATTTCGGCGATGATATAGGACTTGTCATATCCAAAAATCATGTGCCGTATATAAAGTTCGATCTGAGTTCAATCGGCGCTAATAATGTCACGGATCCCAACCTGGTATTGTTTGGGACGCCCGATATCAACAATATCCCCACGTACAGCAAAAATTTTAATGTTTACGGGCTGGTGGACGGCTCCGACGACTGGTACGAACTGGAACTGACTTACAACAACGCGCCGCTGGTCACCAATCCGATTGTCCGCCATCCGTCCCTGATTTTGCTGGGCACGCTGAATTATACCGCGGGCAACCAGGGGCCGATTGCCTTGTCCGCGAGCGGCGCAGAAGGCACGCTGAAGGATTTTCTCAATAACCGTGGGCCGGACGGGCTGGTCACGTTTATTATTGCCTCCGATGCCTATACGGCCGGTAATTTTTTCTCAACCAAGGAAGACCACGGCGACGCCAGCGAGGCGCCGTATTTATCTTTTAATGTTGATGCCGCGGTGGTGGCCCGTAACGACTGGACGGGCGCTGTCAGCAGCGACTGGTCCGCTACGGGCAACTGGCTCAACCAGTCCGGCGGCAGCAGCGTTCCCGACGGCGATTCCGTGGTCAATCTGGCCTCCGGCAGCAATTATCCGGTGGTTATTGACGCCGACGCTTATGCGAAAAAAGTATTTGTTCACGGCGGAAATCTGAATATACCGTCCGGCACGTTGACCATCAGCGGCGGTATATTAACCGTAAAGGATGGCCGGCAGATAGATTTGATTGAGGGCCAAATTGTGCTTGCCGGCAACGTCGAAGGGAAAATGTGGGGACTTATCGGACAGGAAAAGATTGTTACCAGCAAGCCGGGTTTATACGAAATTTACGCCCAATGCGACAGCGTTTCCGGCAATACCACCGTTAAGGCGAGAAAAGCCCTGCGCAAACTGGCGTGGGGAAGTTCGATTATCGGGGCCGACGGGCCGACAGGGGAAGACGGCTATCCCCTCCAATATAGCGTTGACGGCAGCGGGATGTTCACCGAGGCGCATATAGGCTATGTGGCCGGCAACGCCTATTATGGAAGAAATCTCGCCTGGACAGAGCCGCAACTGCTGTTCAGTTTTGATAGCGTCTATGACCTGACGGACATGTATGTATGGAATTACGAAGATTCCTACAACGGTTACGCCTTGAAGGATGTGCAAATACAATACTCGACCGATAATGTCAGTTATACGACCCTGATGAACGGCGGCTCGACGCTGTTTACGCTGCATATGGGTAACAAGGACTGCACCAAAAATGATATTATTTCCTTCGGCGGGGTTCCGGCAAAGTATGTGAAAATTACAGCCAAAGGCGGCCCCGGATCGGGCAATTATGAATACGGCACCAGCCTGGGCAGGTACATTCTCCGAGAACTGCAATTTTGCCATCTGGGCCAGAAGGCGTCCAATCCTGTGCCCGCCATTAATGCGCTGGTGGATATCAGCGCTAATGAACTGGGCTGGCTGCCGGGTTACGGCGCGGTCACCGGTCAGGATGTATGGTTCGGGACCGATCCGGGCGGTATGACGAAAATCGCGGACAATATTCCCGTCGATACGGACAGTATAAGTGTAACCCTGGAAAGCGGAAAACAGTATTACTGGCGCGTGGACGGCCTTGATAGCGGCGGCGCCACAACGACGGGCGTGCTGTGGACTTTTCTTACCCGGACATGGCTGCACTGGAATCCGGGCGGCGAAGGCGTGATTTATGCCTATGGTTCTCCCGGCGTCAGCGGCAGCGCCGGCGAAAATGCCGCCAATGAAACCGGCATAACCGGCAATCTGCACGCCCCCTTTGCCTACTCCAACGGCTGGTACTGCAGAAAGCCCTGGGACCTGGTCCCCGCGATAACGGAACCGGAACTATCCATAGAATTTGACCGGGCCTACAATATCAGCGAAATCTGGATTTGGAATCACGACGGCACCAGTACGGCCGAAGCGGCGATAGCCATGAAAACCGTCAGAATTGAGTACTCGCTCGATAACGAAAACTATACGACGCTGATGAATGGTTCCGATCCGAATTTTATCCTGCCGCACGGCAATACCGACGGGACACATGACACGCAAATCAATTGCGCGTTTCCGGCCAAATATATCAAATTTACCGCCGTCGGCGGGCCGGGCATCGGTAATTATGGTTCCACGGAATGGGGCTATAAACTTCGTGAGCTGCGATTCTATCATGACGGCGTCTATGTAGGCCCCAAGGCCAATTATCCGGTGCCGCCGGAAGGCCAGGAGGTCGATATCTTTACGGAACCGGGCTGGATGCCGGGCGAAAACGCTGTTACCGGTCAGGATATCTGGCTGGGCAAGGTCGGCGAAGCGCTGGTAAAGATTGCCGCGAATATCGCTCCGGACGCGGATAGTTATGTTTTGCCGCAACTGGATAATAACACCGACTACACCTGGCGCATCGACGGCCGCAACGGCGAAACGGTTACGCCGGGGGATGAATGGCACTTTTCCGCACGGGCCAGATTGCGATGGAATTTAGGGCTTATCGGGGTCGTCTATGCCGATGGTTCGCCGGGCGACGGCGGCACCTATGGTTATCTGGCCGCGGATGAAAGCGGTTTGCGTTATGATTTGCATGAGCCGTTTTTGTGGTCCAACGGCTGGTATTGCCGGTATCCGGGCAATGTCGGCATTACCGAGCCTGTCCTTAAAATTACGTTTGACCGTATTTATGATATTAACGAAATGTGGATATGGAACCATGACGGCACCAGCACATCCGAAGCGCCGATAGCGATGAAGACCATCAAGGTTGAATATTCGCAGGATGATACGGTTTATACCACGGTGATGAACGGCGCCAGCGAAACCTTTGAACTGCCCCACGGCAACACGGATGGAACCCATGATACGGCCATAAGTTTTGGCGACGTCGGCGCAAAATATGTAAAAATTACCGCCGTCGGCGGGATAGGCGTCGGCAATTACGGTTCGACGTATGGCTACAAACTCCGCGAAGTCAGATTTTATTATCAGGTCCCCTTGTGGGCGGATTTGAATTACACCAAAACGGTGGATATTGATGATTTGGCCCTTATGGCCGCCGACTGGCTCGAGGAAAACTGGGTGTATGACCCCATACAGTACTGCCTTGACAAACCGGCCGGCGATGTGACGGGCGATTGTAAAGTCGATAACCTTGATGTTGCTGTTCTGGCACAGGAATGGCTGGAAGATATCAATTGACATGGTTCCTCTTTGAAATCAGAGGCCGATATGAAAAATAACAAAGCCCACGCCTTTACCTTGATTGAGTTGCTGGTGGTCGTGTCGATCATTGCGCTGCTGGTGTCGATACTTTTGCCCGCTTTGAACAGGGCCAGGAATCTGGCCAAACGGGCCGTATGCGCCAGCTATTTGCACCAAGACGGGATTGCGTTTCACACGTACAGCAATAATGAAGGTTCGGGAAGTCTGCCTTCGGCGAACAGCTATCGGCCGGACCTTATCCCGCTCAGCGTGTATGATGCGGTACAAACCCTGTCCGACGACCCGCGCATTCTGGTGTGCCCGATGAACAAGAAATTTGAAAATGTTATTCTGACGGGGATGACTGATCCCAGCCTGGACGGCATTTATGAGATGGAGCCGTTCCCGACTAGAAATATCAATCCACCGTCCATGCTGATAGGCTATTTTTACCTCGGCGGCAAGGACCTGAGCACCTGGGACTGGCCGTTCATGGAAACAGATGCCGTAAAATGGGTTTCGCCCCGCAAAATTTCGGATGCCGGGAACCTTCAGTTGATTGTGGATATGGCTCACAGGGCCTCCGGCGGCGAAGGTCAGTGGACGGAAGTCGTCCATAGAAACGGCGGATATACGCTGATGTATTATGCCGCCGGCGGAACGCACATCGAACCGGAAGAAATCGGCGCCGAGGGCGTCAATTCTCTGCAACTGGACGGCTCGGTGCTCTGGATGGGAATCGAGCAAACCCAGAAACATCCTCGTTCGAAACCGGGTGACTATCGTTCCTACGGCTGGTGGTGATAAATCTCATATTCAGGAGTGCCGCGGAAATGGCTCATAACGTTAAAAAAAAAACACAGAGTATTCTACGGGGGATGTTATTCCTAAGTAGCGCCGTCCTTATTTTTTCTGTTCACCTCTGGGCCTCATCACCCGCGCCGGATAATGATATTTGTTCGTCCGGCATAGAGATTCGCTGGGATCCGGACCACCTGCCTTCCAGCCGGAATCCTCCGTTTTTGGCCGTTTATGAGGGCGGTTATGCCTTAAAAACCAATAAATATCTGGAAGCGGACGCCCATCTGGGACAGGGGCCGGACAATGCCTTTAAGTTCACCGGTCCCATGAGCCTGACGGCGGTATTTCAGGTCGCCAAGCAGTGGCCGATGCCGGCGGCGCTTATTTCCAAATGGGGATTTATGCCGGGCGAAGCTTCTTATGAACTCGGTACGACGGCCGATTCGGCAATTTACTTCAAGATTTGCCCCGGCGGCAACTATCAGGAAGGCACGATTCAATTAGTGTCGGAGAAAACCATCGAGATGGAAAAACCCACCGTGGTTACCGCCGTGTTTGATCCCGCAAAAAGAATGTCTATTTATATTGACGGCAAAAAGGCCGGTCAACTTAGTGAATCGGTTCCCGAAAGATGCCATGACAGTGCTTCGCCGGTAAAGCTATTGTGCCGGTTTGAAGGCCTGCTGGGCGGCGTATCGT
>CAZOCV010000070.1:14451-15967 GCA_964578395.1 uncultured Pirellulales bacterium | reverse complement strand
GCGGCGGTCGCTTCGTCGGCGACGGCTTTGGCCGGCTCCACCGGCGTGATATGCAAAACGCCCAGCGTCCCCAAAGCATCAATCAGCGCGTCGCGTTCGGCGGCGCGGGCGGCAATGTAAACTTTTTTCATCGGAACTATCATGCGTCAACCACCTCGCCGGCAGTAATGTGCGCTTCACCGATATTGTGTTCGGATTCCTGAGATATTTTGCTCTTGGCGATCTTGGAGCGGCACACCGCGGCGGTCATCTCGTCGCCCAGGGCAATGCGAATTCGGCGAATAGCTTCTTTCGCTTCGGGAATCTTCACTTTTTCGAACAGGTTTACCCGCTGGCTGATTTTTGTCAGTTCCCGCTGCAGCAGCGTGTATTTTTTTTCGGTAATATCGATCCGCACCTTTTTTTCGTTGAGATCGCGCAGGTCCAGCAGCGTCCGGTCCACCCACGCGGGCGTCGCAAAAAGACTATATTGGGCCGCGGGAAACGACACGGATTCAAACACCGGGATGTTTACGCCGGCGATATTCGCCAGGGCGGTTTTCACTTCGGCGGGCGTCGCCAATGCCGACACGTTCACACCGGCGATATCGTTGAGTATGCCGCGATACGGTTCAAACCGGTCGCGGGCGGCGCCATACGTTTGCCGGGCCTGATGCAGTTCCCGGATGACGTCGCGCACCGCCATCTGCAACTGCTGCTGCTTGAGCTGCAGCGTCGGCAAAAACCGCTGATAGCGGCCCAGCGCATCACGAAAACGCTTCAGTTCCGGTCGAGTTAATTTATATTTCGCAGCCATCTTTTATTGCCACTTGTCATTCCCGCAAACGCGGGAATCCAGTATTTTTATTTTTAGCCACAGATTTCACAGATAAACACTGATTCCTGTTTTTGATATTTAATTTGTCATTTTGATTTTTGTTCTTTTATTTTTGATTTTATCTGTTTAAATCAGTGAAATCTGTGGCTAAATTATTTATGCCGTCACCAGTTCTTCCTTCTTTTCCGTTTTGTCTTCGAGCGGTTTGGGCCAGTGCGCTTCGATAATGGAACGACGAATGCCGACTTCGCTGGGCTCAAAACACTCCGCCAGCATTTCCCAGCAGCGATCCAGCGCCTCGAACAGCGGGATATTCACCGCCAGGTCCATAATCCGCGCCTCGAACATCTCGCCGTAACGCAGGAGTTTACTGTCCCAGTTGGACATTTCAAAACCCATGTCGCGTTTTTCGCGGCTTTCGCGGCACAGCGCGTAAAGCTGAATGCACGCATCCATAATCGCCCGATGGTCGTCGCGGCTCTTGCCGTTGACCTGCTGTTTAAGCCGGCTCAGCGAGCCGAATGGCTCAATACGGCCGTTGCGCAGGTAAAACTGGCCTTCGGTAATGTAGCCGGTATTGTCCGGCACCGGGTGCGTCACGTCGTCACCAGGCATGGTCACGCACGCCAGAATCGTCAACGAGCCGGCTGTATCGAAATCAACCGCCTTCTCGTATCGACGGGCGAGCTGCGTATAAAG
>CAZOCV010000070.1:1298-14351 GCA_964578395.1 uncultured Pirellulales bacterium | reverse complement strand
TCGAAGGTGTTTTTGAACTTGAGATAATCATCATGCCGCAGGCCCATGCCGCCCAGAATAATGATATCGGCATTAGCCTGAAGGCCGACGCGGGCCAGCAATTCATTATACGGCTCGCCGGCCACGGAGAAAATCGGCAGTTTCTGCGATTCGACCAGCGAGTTGAAAATGTCAATCATGGGAATGCCCGTCTGCACCATCTTGTCGGGCATCATGCGGCGCACCGGATTCACCGCCGGCGAGCCGATATCCACACGGTTGGCCTCCACCGCCGGACGGCCGTCGCGCGGAATACCGGCGCCGTTAAAAATCCGGCCCAGCAAATCATCACTGAAGGGCACCTGCATCGGTTTGTGCAAAAACTGCACCCGGTCGCCCGTGCTGATGCCCTGCGTGCCCGCAAACACCTGCAGGTTTACCTGCGTGCCTTCCAGACGAATCACCTGGGCCAGTGAACTGCCCTTCTCGTTGGTGATAACCGCCAGTTCATCATACCCCACGCCCGTGGCGTTGACGGTAATGACGTTGCCGGCGATACGTGTAATTTCATCGTAATATTTTCTCATAAGTGTCGTCCCTTCGCCTTACGAAACCGCGACGGCTGCGCCGATGTTGGCGATAAATTCCTCTATCTGACCCAGTATCTTCTTGTATTCGTCACTATCCGTAGCGGCGTAGTTCCAGTTGCGGAAAAGGTCCTGCACCGCAACGATGGTTTCGCGCGCCTGATCTTTACTTTCAAAACTGTACTTGCCTTCCATGACAGCCAGCACCTTGTCAAAAACAAATCCCTGCCGGTCGGACGGCGTGGCGGCGTCAACTTTGTCAAAAGCATTCTGCTGGAGATATACGTTGTCGAAAAAGTCCGCCAGCAGCGCAACGGTATAATCTTCCGTCGTAGTGCCCTCTTCGCCGACGACGGCCATCATCTGCCGCACTTCACTGCCGCGGCGCAGCATCTTCAAGGCGCGGTCCTTCTTGGCGACATCAATAACGCCCTTGTATTTGCTCCACGAATCCAGCGGATCAATCGAAGGGTAACGGCGGGCGTCGCTGCGGGAGCGGCTCAGACCGTGAAATGCGCCTACGACTTTCAGCGTCGCCTGCGTCACCGGCTCTTCAAAGTTGCCGCCGGCCGGACTGACGGTGCCGCCGATGGTTAATGAACCCAACGAACCATCGTTTAGCTCAATCATCGCCGCCCGTTCATAAAAGGTGGCGATGCGGCTTTCCAGATAAGCGGGAAACGCTTCTTCGCCGGGAATTTCTTCCAGGCGACCCGACAGCTCGCGCATCGCCTGCGCCCAGCGGCTGGTGGAATCCGCCAGTAACAGCACATTCAGTCCCATTTGCCGATAATATTCGCCCAACGTCGCGGCGGTATAGACCGACGCCTCGCGGGCAGCTACGGGCATCGCCGACGTATTGCATATAATAATGGTCCGCTCCATCAGACTTTTGCCGGTGCGCGGATCGATGAGTTCCGGAAAATCACGCAGCGTTTCCACCACTTCGCCGGCGCGTTCGCCGCACGCCGCGATAATGACGATGTCAACTTCCGCATGACGTGAGGTGATTTGTTGCAAAACCGTCTTGCCGGCGCCGAAGGGGCCGGGAATACAATAGGTGCCTCCGCGAACCACCGGAAACGCCGTATCGATGATGCGAATGCGCGTCACCAGCGGCTCCGTGGGCAGCAGTCGCTGTTTGCTGACATTCAGCGGCACTTTCACCGGCCAGCTTTGCTGCATCGTCACCGACCGGCGATCCCCGTGTGCACTGACCAATACCGCGATTTCATCCTTAACTGAGTAGCTGCCGGCCGAAGTAATTTTTTCCACGGTCCAGCCCGACTTCCATCCAAAAGGAACCATAATGCGATGGGTAAAAATACCCTCCGGAACCGTACCCAGGGTATCACCGGCTTCCACTTTATCGCCGTTTTTGACCGTGGGTGTAAATTGCCATTTCTTTTCGAGGTCCAGGCCGTGAACATAATGGCCCGGCTCCAGAAAATATCCCACTTGCTCCGCCAATCGAAGCAGAGGATTTTGCAAACCATCGTATATCTGGCCCAGCAAACCCGGCCCCAGTGTCACGCTGAGCATATTGCTCTCGAATTCCACGGTGTCGCCCACGCGCAGGCCGCGGGTTTCCTCAAAAACCTGCAGGTCCGCCAGACGACCGCGAACCCGAATCACCTCGCTCAGCAGTCTGGCTCCATCATTGCGCAGGCAATAAGCAATGGAATTCTGAATCACCTTGTCGGTAACCTCAACCGTTATGAGATTACCATGAACGATTACAATTCTGCCTTTCACGGAATTTTCCTTTCCATTTAAGGTTTATGTATTCTGGTGCGACCCGACAGCGGCATCACGCCGCGCCAGTCGCTGATGGCGATGCATTAACATTAATTTCGCGCCGTAAACCGCCAGCTCATCATCTTTGAATGAGAACCAGGCTTCATGTTCCACAATCCAGTTCCACCGACCCAGGTCCAATACCCCCAAACCCGCTAGAGGATCGGCGGCCGCGGACCATTCCCCTAATACACCGCTGACATCCACATTGGCATCGGCCAATTCTTCGGCTACCAGATAATCGGCCGCTTCCAAATTCAGGGTTTTCGCCCGCGCCAACGCCAATTGATTACGCAGCGCCACCTCATATCCCACCCACGCTTTCAAAAAATTATTGTTTTCTTTATGGGCTACTTTATCAGCCCAGTGAAAATAAGCCGACCAGAGCTTATCCTCCGGAAGGCCGCTTACGGTTTCATCTGTAACTATTTGCAAATAAGAAGGTAACGGTTCTTCATCTCGGACCTGGGCGGCCGAAAGCACCACCGGTTCGGCCGAAGTTAGTTCTCCGGAAAGAATTGCCTGACGCATCATCAGATCATCGCTGAGCAATAACGCGCCAAGTACCTCTCTGGCCGAAGCATTCGATTCAACTTTATCCAGAAGTTCACTGCTGCTGATAGGCGGCTGCGATGTCAGTGCGTCAAGGCTGGGTAAGGCCGCTAGAATATAATAATTTGCACTACTCATTATTGGTTATGCCTGCAACTCTTTATTCAGAAAGCACTTATTTTTTATGCTTTTGATTGTTTATCGAATAGCGCTTCGTCCAATACTTCCCGCATTTTGGGACCAACCAATTCCTGTAATAAAGTCACCATTGATTCCCCCGTCACTTCGACCGTACCGCCTGTTACGGAATATTCAAAGCCCAATCGATTAAGACTGCCTTTGATATCTACAGTAGCATTATTATCTTGGGCCGTCTTACGGAGTTTGGCAATAACCCATTCGGCCAACTGTCGTAACATATCGTTACTGAGGTTAATTTTTATATCAGCGCGATGTTCACTATCCGCTTTGGCGTATTGCACCACGAGATCGTGAAGCAACGTGGTTAAAAATTCCGGGTCATTAAGTCGCTCCTCGACTGGACCGACCATTATTTGCCGAATAAACTTCGCAATGGTGTTGCGCAGGTTCAGAACGATATCGCGGCAAGCCAACTTAAGTTCGGTTTGGCCTTTTTCAAGTTTGGATTTTGATTCTTTTTCGGCCTGTTCGATGATTTTTTGCGCTTTTTGTTGGGCGTCCTGAACGATTTTCTCCGCTTCCCGCTGGGCCTGCATCCGTATATCCTGTGCGGCCTTTTGTCCGGCAGCGACGCCGTCGCTTTGCAGTTTTGCGACAAAGGATTCCAATGTTTCAGCCATAATTGAACTCCATCCGGTTCGTTATCAATAAATTCCGTCGGCACCGATGCGGCGACGAACATTACCCTCAACATCGGCTATTTTTGCCCCCTTCATTGCATATAAAGCCTTTTTTTCCTTAGAATAATATTTCCCCACATAGTCCAGGCTTATAAGTTGAATATCGGAGGCGACTAAATAGCGGTAAACTGACATATCAGTACTAAGAAAGGCGTCTTTTAATAGTCACTAAACTGGACTAATACAAAATCATATCATCCCCGCAGGCTTCCATTTAAGAAAAGGCCCGTTCCATACGATATTCATTTATTATCGGACGTTCATGTTGTACGGCATCCTCCTGATATCCATACGTCGAACTTCGACATAATTTTACGCCCAAAGCGTTGTCTGCGAAATTCAGATAATCCCCCATTAATATATTGTTATAGCAAGCGCGGATATTACCGTTGTATCTGGCGGCTTGTTATTCCCGGATGGTGCTGCCGATGGCCAAAGGCCGGCCTTCAACTTCCCATACGGACATTTCATGCTGAGCGATCGCATCGCGCCATTGCTGTGAAGACGTAAACTCCTGCGCCCGCGGAACGGAAAGATCACAAACATGGGTGGTCATATCCACCAGTCGCGGCAGCAATAATCCGCACGTCATGTTCAGCAATTCACCAAAGCCGTCGATGCGTTTGGTATCGGCTTCGGGGTCATCCGGATCCAGGCCTAAAGCGTTCGCCGCCATAACGCCAAGCAGTTCCTTGCCGGCCAACAGCCGCACCTGGCCCTTGACCACACCGGAAAAGTCCATCGTCACCAGCACGCTTTCCTCCGGCGCCGGTAATTCCTCCGCGGCGGGCAGCGCCATCATAAACATCATGGTCTCCAACGCTTCGTTCAAAGACTCAATCATTATATCTGCTGACATCTGCGTCATGGATAGTATCTCCTGATTTCATCACAATTCACGATGTTCGCCCTGGGAACGAATCATCACCGCACCATCGGCGACGGACAACGACATGGTACGGGCCGCATTGCCGCCGACATCTTCCTTGTCGATAAACATGCCGTTTTTCCAGAGAATCTGGCGAATGGCGGCATAATTGCGTTTACCAATACTGAACATCTGAGCATCGTTGAGCATTTGCGCGCCGCCGGCGATTTTTATCCGCAGCTTTTTCTTCTGAACTCCCAGTCGCTCCATTTCTTCCAGAAGCTTGCTCATGCCCGTATCGGCAAACATATAGGGATTGCGCTGTGGAGCATGAGCATTTTCCCGACTGCTGGGCAACTGGTAATGCAGCATGCCGCCAACCTTCCCCGAAGGATCATAAGCCGCCACGCCGATGCAGGAACCCAGTGAATACGTGATGATTTCATCGTCGGGATGATTACTCACTCGCGCATCTGAAATATTCACGACTATTTTCAAAGAAACTTTCTCCACTGCACATCCATATCATTCATTCGCTGGTAATTTGGACCCCGCCATCAGCAACATTTAAAGTCAGCCGGCGCGGCTGTTGGCCGCCGATTTCCTGCCGCTCAATCAAAACACCTTTGCGCCAAAGGGCGCGACGCACCGCCGAATAATTCCAGCGTCCCAGATATTTGTCGCTTTCGTCGGTGACCTGATTATCGGACTTGGGTAAATAAGCGCCCCCGGCCAGAGTCACTTTCAGTTTCTTTTGATCGATGCCCCGTTTATTCAACACGTCCAGCGTGTAATCCACCCCCGTATCGGCAAAGGCACAGGGATTTTTCCGACGGGAATCGACCTGGGCGGTGGGTTTTTCAATATGCAACATGGACGCCGTGCGGCTTTCCTGATGATAGAAAGCCACGGCCAAATCTGCACCCAGCGGAGGCGACCGCAGGATACAGTTTTGCTGGTCCGATAAAATCATGTCGCCCGGAGGCACATCTCTGATTTCGGCCTGGCTATTATTACGAGATTCCTCGTGGTCCATCGTCGCTTAATCTCAGCAGATCGTTTCATTTTTACTACTTGCTCATGTCTTTGTTAATATCGCCTAAAATGTCGCCATGCTTAACCACCGACTTGCACGAGATGATAAATTTGCCCTTTCCAAGGATTCTTCATCATTACAAACCCTACAACAGGCCTATCTGATTTTTGATACTTTTGTTTATGGGACAGTAACCTCAGCAAAAACCGACCGGGCTTTAAATCCCATCTGAATTCCTGCCCCGGGAACCAACAATACCTAATAATCACCCCCAGATCGAAGGCTTGTGATTGTGATTGACATATTTACAATGGACAAGTATGCTTATTGGTTTAAGTAATTGTTTTTAATGGAGTTGTAACTAATGCTGGTGACGCGATTTGCGCCCTCTCCGACGGGTTATCTGCATATTGGCAGTGCGCGAACGGCCTTATTTTGCTGGCTGTTGGCGCGGCGGCATGGGGGACGAATGATCCTGCGGATAGAAGACACGGATCAGAAACGCAACACCCCGACGGCCACACACCAGGTAATTTCCGACCTGCGCTGGATGGGTCTGGAATGGGATGAAGGGCCTGATGTGGGCGGCCCAAACGGGCCTTATTTGCAATCGCAACGCCTGGATATTTATCGCAGATATGCCCAAAAACTCATAGAAAGCGGCCAGGCCTATTATTGTTTTGATACCTTTGAAGAACTACAGGCAGACAGGGACGAGGCCGCGGCAAAAAAACAGACCTTCGCCTATCGGGCGCCCAAAAACTTACCGGACGAAAAAGACGTTCGTCAGGCCCGCGCCGAAGGCCGGCCGGTAACGATTCGCATGGCGGTGCCGCAGGATAAGCCCATCGTCGTCCGTGATGTGGTGCGCGGCGAGGTAACGTTTGATCCGGCGGAAATCAGCGATTTTATTATCATAAAAAGCGATGAGTTCCCGACATATCACTTTGCCTGTGTGGTGGATGATGAGTTAATGGAAGTCACCCACATCATCCGCGGGCAGGAACACCTCATGAATACTCCGGGCCATCAGGTATTACAGGATGCCCTGGGATTTCGTCGGCCAACGTATGCGCACATATCGGTGACGGTCAGCGAAGGCGGCGGAAAGCTTTCCAAGCGTGAGCGGGCCAAAACCCTGCGAGGAACCATCCAAAATCAATCCAAGATTAATCCGGAAGAGCTGGCCCAAATCGGCGGTATCAGCAGGGAGGAAATGGAATCATTTCTGGCCGGCGACAGCACACCGGACAGCCCGGCCATAACAGCGATGGCGGAGTTACTGGGCGTAGATTTACCGGAAATCAACGTGGTGGATTTTTTCCGCAGCGGCTATCTGCCCGAAGCGATGATGAACTTCGTGTCGCTGTTGGGCTGGAATCCGGGCGATAACCGCGAAATCATGACGCGGGACGAATTGATTAACGCATTCGATCTGAATCGGCTGACGAAAACCAACAGCCTGTTCGACCGACAGAAACTTCTGGCGTTCAACACCGAGCATTTGAAGATGGTCGATCCCGTGACGCTGCGAAAGCACTTTAAGGCCTATTTGCAGGAAGTCAGCTCACCGATGGCGCATGCGGACGACGCCGCGCTTGGTTATATGCTGAAAATATGCGAAGGCGCACGCACGCTCAAGCAAGTCGAGGAAAAATGCCTGTTTGCTTTCGTGGAGGACGTGACCTTTGATCCTCAGGCCGTCAAAAAGGTGCTGCAAAAAGACGGCGCCGCCGCCATCCTGGCCGAGATAAAAACCACGCTGGAAAACCTGGCTGAATGGACCGAAACAGCGATTCATCAGGCGGTGGAAAAAATGTGCCAGGAAAAAGGCGTCGGCATGGGCAAGGTCGCCCAGCCCATCCGCGTGGCCATCACCGGCACGACCATCAGTCCGCCCATCGGCGACAGTTTGATTTTGTTGGGAAAAGAGCGAACCCTTAAGCGCATCGCGACGGCACTGGAACACCTGAAAACGTTAACGGCGTAATTCACAAGGAATACTTCATGCCATTATTAGTAACCGGTTCGATTGGGATTGACACTGTAAAAACGCCGTTTGGTCAGCGGAAGGATTGTCTGGGCGGATCGGCGATTTATTTTTCGCTGGCGGCGAGTTTTTTTGCACCGGTGCGGTTCGTGGGAGCGGTGGGCGAGGATTGCCCCTTTGACCTGAAAAAATTCTTTGCCGGCCGGAACATTGATCTGGCCGGGCTGGAAGTTCGCAAGGGCAGCCGAACGTTTCGCTGGGCAGGGACATATACGGCCGACATGAACGACCGCACCACTGACAATGTCGAATTAAATATCCTGGCGGAAGCGCCGCCGGATATTCCCGCGGCGTTCAAGGACTCCCATTATGTCTTTCTGGCCAATACGCATCCGGGATTGCAGCTGCAGCTTTTGGAAAAACTCGATGGCCCGCAACTGGTGGTGGCGGACACCATGAACCTGTGGATTGAAAATGAACGAGCGGAGCTTATCAAGCTCATCGACCGGGTGCATGGGCTGGTGCTCAACGATGGCGAGGCCAAACTGCTAACCGGCCGGGATAATCTGGTCGCGGCGGCCAGGGAAATTATCGCCCTGGGGTTATCCTTCGTGGTTATCAAAAAGGGCGAGCACGGCACCCTGGTGGTGAATCGCAAAGACGAACTTTTCGTGCTGCCGGCCTACCCCACCGAGGCGGTCAAGGATCCCACTGGCGCGGGCGACACGTTCGCGGGCGGAATGATGGGACATTTGGCGGCGGCCGACGCCGGGCCGGATGATTTTGCGGCGCTGAAACAGGCCGTAGCGGCAGGTACGGCAACGGCGTCGCTGGTTATTGAGGATTTTTCACTGGATCGCTGGAAAACCGCCGGGCGTAAGGATATTGACCGGCGGCGCGAGGCGTTGCGGAATATCATAACGTTCTGAAAACGGCCGGAAACTTTTCCGGGATAAATTTCATGCGTGTATTTATTGCTCTCGAACTCGATGAAGGACTACAAATGAAACTGGGCGCACTGCAGCGGCAATTGCGCAGCCAGCATCGTCTGGACGACGCCTCCATCAAATGGGTCCGCCCGGACAGCATTCATTTGACGCTGAAATTCCTGGGGGACGTCGAAGACCGGCGGATTAACGAGGTTTGTACGGCGGTGTCGCAAACCGCCGACCGGTTCGAAGCGTTTGATTTTCATGTCGCCGGGGCGGGAAGTTTTCCGCCGGGCGGCGCTGCCCGGGTCGTGTGGGCAGGCATTACCGATGGCGCAGAAGACCTGCAGGCGCTGGCAGATGCTATCGACCATGCCTGCCACGAACTGGGCTTTCCGCTGGAAGGGCGAAAGTTTTCGTCGCATATCACCCTGGCGCGGGTGAAAAATTTTGCGGTGGGACATCAAGCACGCCAAGCGGCGGAATCCATCGGTCCCCTGGACATCGGCGTACAAGGTGTATCGAGCATTACCGTATTCCAGAGCGTATTGGAGCGCGGCGGTCCGACGTATACCGCCATGCACCATGCGTCTCTGCGATAAACAGGTTCAACAAAATACATTATGGCTTAACGAAAGGAATCGAGCATGGCGAAGGCGGCAATGAAGAAAAAAACAGTGGTGGTAAAAACGATTGAAGAACCCAAAGCTCCGGCGGCGCTGGACCGGGCCTTGTCTCAAATCGAAAAACAATTCGGCAAAGGCGCCATCATGCACCTGGAAGAGGACGCCGTGTCCAAAGTGGCGGGCATCAGCACCGGGGCGCTGTCGCTGGATTTGGCGCTGGGCGGGCGGGGCATTCCGCGCGGCCGAATCATCGAAATATTCGGCCCGGAATCCAGCGGCAAGACGACGCTGGCGCTGCACACCGTCGCCGAAGCCCAGAAACAGGGCGGCGTAGCGGCGTTTATCGACGCCGAACACGCGCTGGACCCGTCCTGGGCGAAAAAAATCGGCGTGAACCTCGACGCCCTGCTGGTCAGCCAGCCCGACAGCGGCGAACAGGCGCTCAATATCGTCGAGATGCTCGTGCGCAGCAACGCCGTGGATATCATCGTGGTGGATTCGGTGGCGGCGCTGATTCCGCAGGCGGAACTGGCCGGCGAAATGGGCGATGCCCACGTCGGCCTGCAGGCGCGACTGATGAGCCAGGCGATGCGCAAGCTGACCAGCATCATCAACCGCACGCGAACCGTGCTCGTCTTCATCAACCAGATCCGCGAAAAAATCGGCGTCATGTTCGGCAACCCGGAAACCACGCCGGGCGGACGGGCGCTGAAATTCTACAGCAGCGTTCGCATCGACATCCGCCGCATCAGCACCATCAAGGACAGCACCACCGCCATCGGCAATCGGGTCAAGGGACGGGTGGTGAAAAATAAGATCGCCCCGCCCTTCCGGGAAGCGGAATTCGACATCATGTTCGATGGTGGTATCAGCACAGAAGGGGACCTATTGGACCTGGCGGTGCTGGAAGACATTGTCAAAAAGAGCGGCGCTCATTTGACCTATGGTAAAATGACCCTGGGACAGGGCAGGGAAAAGGCCCGGCAACTGCTCAAGGAACAACCCCAGTTGTGCCAGGAATTGCGGAGTAAAATTCTGGAAAAACACGGCGTAAGCGGCAAACCGGCCGTCAAAGAGACCGCGGCGGACGACGAGTAATTCCGCCGCGCCGCGCTAAGCGCACCTGATTAAGATGGAACAGTCCGGCAAACGCAGCCTGAATATTCTGATTTTCGTCCTGGCGGGCGTAGCCCTGGTGACGGCGGGACTGTCCGTCTATTCGCACCTGACCCGAAAACAGGGCAATCAGGCCTACTGGCAGCGGCAATTCGGCGTCATCGCCGAACAGGCCGGACGCAGCGTGGTCGCCCTTGAAGCCGAACAGAATACCGGCATCGCCCAACTCACAACCCTGGGCGCTGGCAGCGGCTTTATTATCGACGCCGCCGGCTATATCCTCACCAACGAACACGTCGTACACCAGGCCCGGCGCATCACGGTAACGCTGGCGGATCGGCGCAAATACGAAGCGCAGATGGTATCCGGAGACGTGCGCAGCGACCTGGCGATATTAAAAATCGAGGCGGAGAACCTTACGGCCCTGCCCCTGGCCGCGCCGCAAAGCTGGTCGGTGGGCGATGTGATTATCGCCCTGGGCAACCCGTTCAATACCGGCGCGGACGGTACGGCCGTAGCCACCTTCGGCTATATCAACGGCCTGAACAAAAAACTGGCGGAAAATGTCGATCCGCGCAATGACCGCTTCTATGACAACCTGATTCAAACGGACGCGATGATTCAGCCGGGCAACAGCGGCGGCCCGCTGGTAAACGTGCAGGGCGAGGCCATCGGCATCAACACCGCCATGGGACAGGCGCAAGCCACGGGGTTGCTGTTCGGCTTTGCTATCGCCCTGGATGAGCGCACGCAAAAGCAAATTCAGGATTTAATCCGCGGCGGGGAAATCGCTCACGCCTTTCTGGGCGTCGAGGTGGCGGCCGTGGACCAGATAACGCAGCAGCGGCTTGGCCTCAAGGAGCTTTCCGGCGCGGTGGTGGCCAGGGTGCTGCCCGGCACGCCGGCGCTGGAGGCGGGGCTGCGCGTCGGCGATGTGATTCGCGGCATCAATGACCGGCGGATTTACCACCCCGACGACGTCATCAGCAGGGTCAATGATCTCGCGCCCGGCAGCGACGTCACTTTGCAGGTGCTGCGGCGTGAAGGCGACAACGTGGTGGAGCAAACGTTACAAGTACGGCTGGCGCGGCGGCAGCGCGGCGTCATTCGCGGCATCATCGAAGAAAGCGGCCAGGATGAAGCGACCGTCTGGGGCATGACCGTCAAGCCGCTGACACCGTGGCGGAAAACCATGCTCGGTCTGGATCCGCAGCAGCGCGGCGTGCTGGTGTATGAAGTGCTGACGGGGTCGCCGGCCGAGACGGCGGGCCTGGCGCCCGGCGCCATCATTACCGCCATCGACGGCAAAAAGATTGACAATCTCCATGATTTTATCATAAATGCCGGGTCTGAGGAGGCGCTGAGCCGGTTGGAATGGATACCGGCGCCGAACCAGCCCTGAAGAAACCTGTGTTATGAAAGGACGCATGTGTTAACGGCCAAAGAAATTCGTCAGGGTTTTATCGACTTTTTCAAATCGAAAGACCACGTGTTCATCCCCAGTTCCTCGGTGGCACCGCTGGACGACCCGACGCTGCTGTTCACCAACGCGGGCATGAACCAGTTCAAGGATATTTTCCTTGGCGGCCGCAAGCCCAAAGCCACCCGCGCCGTCAATAGCCAGAAGTGCATCCGCGTCAGCGGCAAGCACAACGACCTCGAGGAAGTCGGCAAGGATACCTATCACCACACGTTCTTCGAAATGCTGGGCAACTGGTCGTTTGGCGATTACTTCAAGGCCGACGCCATCGCCTGGGCGTGGGAACTGTTAACCGAGGTCTGGAAAATAGATAAAAATCGCCTGTGGGCGACGGTCTTCGGCGGGGATTCCTCCGAAGGCCTCGCGCCCGACACGGAGGCCGAAGCCCTGTGGGTGGAGCGCACCGGCATTCCCAAAGAACGGGTGCTGCGTTTCGGCCGCAAGGACAACTTCTGGGAAATGGGCGATACCGGCCCGTGCGGCCCGTGCAGCGAGATTCATATCGACATGGGCAAGGCGTTTTGCGACAAACCGCACGACTCCAAACATATCTGTCAGGTCAACGGCGACTGCGGCCGGTTCATGGAGTTGTGGAACCTGGTGTTTATTCAGTATAACCGCGATGAAACGGGCAAGCTCAGCGGTCTGCCCGCCCGGCACGTCGATACCGGCGCGGGACTGGAGCGAGTCGTGTCGGTGCTGCAAAATAAATCCAGCAACTACGACACCGACCTGTTTTCACCTGTGATTAACCATCTGGCCGACATCAGCGGCAAACACTATACCGCCCAACTGGGCAACGACAACGATAACGCCTTCCGCGTCATCGCTGACCACGTGCGGACGCTGACCTTCGCCATTGCCGATGGTGTCACGCCCAGCAACGACGGCCGCGGTTACGTCCTGCGGCGAATTCTCCGCCGGGCGACGCGCTACGGGCTGAAACTCGACCTGCACGACCCCTTCATGTTTCGGCTGGTCGCCACCGTCGTGGAGGTCATGGGCGAAGCCTACCCCGAATTGAAAAACCGGGCGCAGCATGTCGCCAACGTTATCGAGGCGGAGGAGGCCTCGTTCGGTAAAACTCTCCAGCGCGGCATGGACATCTTTGAGCAGGACATCGCCGAACTGCAAAAATCGAAATCCAAATCGCTCTCCGGCGACAAGGCGTTTCGGCTGTACGACACCTACGGCTTTCCGCTGGACCTGACG
>CAZOCV010000070.1:0-1198 GCA_964578395.1 uncultured Pirellulales bacterium | reverse complement strand
CCGCCGCAGGCACGGGTGGGGCTGGTGCTGGACCGCACCTGCGCTTACGCCGAGGCGGGCGGGCAGGTCGGCGACCGCGGCGAAATCACCGCCGGCGATAAAAAATTTATTTTCGAGCAAACTCAGCGTATCGGTTCGGCCGTGGTGCATTGGGGAGCGACCGACCACCCCGGCCTGACTGTCAGCGCCAAGGTCATCGTCGCCATCTCCACCGACCGTGAAGACACCGCCCGCCACCACACCGCCACGCACCTGCTGCAGTGGGCCTTGCAGGAAGTACTCGGCAAGCACGCCCATCAGGAAGGCTCGCTGGTGTGCCCGGACTATCTGCGGTTCGACTTCACCCACCCCAAAGCGCTAACCGACGAGGAACTGCGGCGGGTGGAAACGCTGGTAAATGAAAAAATTCAGGACGCCGCCCCGGTCACCGCGGCGATTTTGCCCCAAGGCCAGGCCCGGCAGTTGGGCGCGATGGCCCTCTTCAGCGAAAAGTACGGCGATGAGGTGCGCGTGCTGGCCATCGGCGCTGATGATGACCAGGCCCTGCACGCCGCCTTCAGCAAGGAATTCTGCGGCGGCACGCACGTGACCAATACGCGGGACATCGGCGGCTTTAAGATCGTGCGGGAGGAAAGCGTCGCCACCGGCGTGCGCCGGATCACGGCCGTGACGGGCCGGGCGCTCAACCGGATGCTCAGCCTGCACAGCGAACAAATCGAGCAACTGACCCAGCTCCTCAAGACCACGCCCCAGCAGGTCGTGGATCGGGTGGCGGCCCTGCTGGAAGAAAACAAAAAGCTCAAAAAACAACTCCAAAAAGGCGCCGCCGCGGACCTCAAAACCATCTGCGATGAGCTCCTCGCCGGCGCGGAGGCGATGGGTGAAGCGAAAGTCATTATTGGCCAGGTGCCTCCGGCCCCGGTCGATAACCTCCGCGGCGAAGTGGATCGCCTGCGCAAGAAGGCCCCCTCCAGCGTCATCCTGCTGGCCAATACGACGGATGAAGGCAAAGTGATGCTGCTGGCGGCCGTCACCGACGACCTGATCCAGCGCGGCGTCAAGGCGGGCGACATCGTCGGCCACATCGCCCCCATCGTCGGCGGAGGCGGCGGCGGCCGGCCACAACTGGCTCAGGCCGGCGGCAAGAACCCCGAAAAACTCCCCGACGCCCTCAGCGCCGCCCGCACCTTCATCGCCG
>CAZOCV010000069.1:12453-16056 GCA_964578395.1 uncultured Pirellulales bacterium | reverse complement strand
CAGCCCCTCCCTTCGGTCCGATAACCAGCCCTTGACGGAAGAGCGAAGCCCTGCTCGCGCCAGCGTAAGCATGGCAGCCAGCGCGGGCAGGATGCCTCAGGTGGACACATCACGATGGCGGGCACGGCCCGCCCTACTTCTGACTTCTGGGTGCTGAGTTCTGAGTTCTATTCTTACTCATGTCTCGCCCACGAAGCAGCGACCAACGGAAGCGGGTTAGCGACACAACGCCCGCGGCGTTAAAGCAGCCCGTGGCTGTCTCGCCCACGAAGCAGCGACCAACGGGAGCGGGTCAGCGGCTGGCGGGGCGCTAGCCAGTAAGCCCCTTCGGGGCCTTCGGGGCTTAGGGTTGAATCAGCTCGTTGCCGACTTTGCGGGCACGCTGGGGCTTATCGAGGTTGATGCCCAGGGCCAGGCCGATGTCCACCAGCAGGTTCCAGCCGGCACAAAGGAAGACATACGGGTTCAGGTCTCCGGCGTCCGGCACGCGGATGGTGGGGAAGCGCGTCGGGCGGGCGGCGATGGCGATGACCTTCAGCCCGACGCCCTGGACGAGCACTTCGTGGAACTTTTCCTCTTCGGCGGCGATGGGGTCCACGACGAAAACGATGTCATTGGGGTCCATGACCTCTTCGATGCCGTGCACGGCGTACGTGCCTTCGAGGTAGTCCGACTTTTTGCGGGTAATCTCATTGGTCTTGAGCGTCAGTTCCTCGGCCACGCCGTCGTTGTAACCGGCGAAGTAGATGGTCGGGGCCTGGGCGGCCGCCTTGACGATGGCGGCGTCGATCGGCAGTGTAAGGGCCGTTTCGAGCATCCCGGCGAGTTGGGGGCAGTTTAGCTGCGAGATGGCGCCAGCGATGTGCCGCATGATGGACTCGTAAAAGAGGGCCTGTTCGATGACGCTTTTGGTGGCGGCGACGGCCTGCTCCCAGCCGCAGGTCAGCACGAACGTTTCCTTGCAGGCTTCTTCCAGCAGCGTGCCTTTATTGGCGCTGAGGCCGAAGCGGTGGTCGTTACCCATGTCGGCCAGTTGCTTGGCCAGCAGGACGACTTCCTTGGTGCGGCCGGAATTCGAAGCGCAGAAGACGGCGAACTGGGCCAGGTCGTACCCGGCGGCCTGACGGGAGCCATCCGTAAAGACATTCAGCCCCAGTCCCCACGTCAGCGCTTTGCGGATGGCGTTCTTGGCCGGGAATATCCGGCTGGAGCCTTCGCCGGTGAGCAGCAGCCGCCCGGCGGACTGGATGCGGCCGGAGACCTTTTGGGTTTGATTGACATTGAAGGCCTTGACGATGGCGACGACGTCCATCATTTCCCGCACGAGGGCGAACTGAGCGTATTGGGGGTCTTTGGGGTTCATGCCGGCATCTCCTTTTCTATGGGATAGGGTATTGCGTTAGGGGTCATTATTTATGCCCGCTCCATCATGGCGGCGGCGGTTTTGCGGAATTCTTCGGTTTCCTGGCGAATCTGCTTGACGAAGCTATTATCTTCCGGGGTTCCGATGGCGGCGTGCATCTCCTCGAGGCTGCGGTACGTCGCCTGCCGGAAGGGATTATCGTAATCCTTTTTGCGTGAGAGATACACCTGCTCGCAGATATAGTCCTGAATGGCGACGGAGCGGTTCAGGACATCCCGCCAGAGGTCGCGATTGACTTCGCTGACGCCGCAGAGTTCGGTTAGCGTGGCGAAGGCGTGTTTTTGCTTTTCCCGCGGATATGCCAGCCAAAGCTGGTGATAACGCTGGTGAATCTCATCCCAGGTGGCAAGTTTTCCCGCACCGATGTCGGCCCGTATCTGGTCGGCGTCCGGGGCAGGGACGATCTGCCCGCCCAGATTGATCCAGTGGCTTTGCCGCGGGCCGCGGAGGGCGGCGTTCAGCGCGGCGAGATTAGCCCCGGCGTCGGCCTGCAAAAACGCGATGAGGTTTTTGACGGCGTAGTACAGCAGCATGTCGCCGTAGGCTTCGTAGCCTTCGCGGAATTTTACGATGGCCACCTTGCGGCTTGATTTTTCCATCTTCTCGCCCAGGACGCACAGGCCGTCGGTGTGTTCCCGCGGCCCCGTCAGCAGTTCGCGGCCGAGCTGCGCTAACTCATCAGGGGATTTGCCGTTCTCCCCGGCTCCCGACCGGTGCAGGCTCGCTTTGGCCGTCCAGATTTCCAGCAGGCGGCGGGCATGAATGATTTCTTCGACGGTATCCGGGGCCAGCGGGTCAAATTCAATATTCTGCACTTTGCGGATGCGCGTGTCGCGATTCTGGAATTTCCAGGAATTGCGGGCCAGGGCATACATATTATAAGTCCACCAGAACGCGGGCATGACGTCCAGCTGGTCTTTGGCCACATTGTTATTCAGCAGCGAAAACGGCAGGGGGATATCCAGTTCCGCCGGATAATCTCCTTTGGAAAGCAGAATATAGGAAGCAAAGCGGCAGGAATGCTTGACGCTGGTGCACAGGCCCGGCCAGAAACCGCGGCCGGCCTGCAGTTCGTTATCATTAGCGCGGCTGTTGTGATTGGAGCCGATTGTCGCGCAAGCGGCCATATTGCTTTGGCCCATGACTACCGACGCAATCAGAAACGAATTGTTATGATGCTGCTCGTGTGCCGGGAAAATCAGGTTATTGAGCACTTCGCAGCAGGAAATCGTCGAATTATCGCCGAGAAAAGAGTTGATCAGGCGTGCCCCGTATTTCAAATTGGAATTATTGCCCAGAATAAAACGGACCGCCTTACAGCCGTAAAAGATATGGCAGCCGTAACCGATAATGCCGTTGACCAGTTCGACGCCTTCGCCAATCTGGGAGGGTTCATCCTGCGAAGAGTGGATCGTCAGGTTTTTGAGTTTGTTGGCGCCCTTGATGTAACAATGCGAACCGATCTTGACATCCTTGAGAATGCGGGAATTCTTGATGACGCACTGGTCGCCGATGGTCCCGTAATAGCCGCGGCGCGAATCATACTTATTCTGGGTGATGTCCTTGAGTTTTTCCTGCAGCGGCTTGTCGTCACGGTATTTCGCCCAGAGGTAGGCGTCGGCCGGTATCATTTCATCGAAAGGCAGGATCTTGCGGCTGCCGGTTTCGTTCATGACGTCGAGCCATAAGCGGACTTTTTCCTCCTCGCCGTCTTTGAGATTGCCGTTGCCGAACCTGGCGTGGTTGGTGGTATGCATCTCATCGATATTCGCCAGGATACACTGGTTGCCGATAATATAGTGGGCCAGGTATCGCGCTTCATGAATGGCCACATCGTCGCCGATATCGCAGGAAATAATCAGGCTGTTGATGATGCCCGTGGGAATCTGCAGGTCATGGTGTTCCAGAATCACGTTACGCAGACGACCGATGCGCACCAGCCCGTAAAATTCGGTATTCATGATGCGCCCCGGGTCGAATTCGTCGGTCACCAGAACGTCTTCCCAGTTATCCGACGTATTGTTGTTTCTGACCAGCCGCTCCAGCTCATCCACGTGCAGATGCCGCCACGGGTGGGTGGGGCGGCTCGTTTGCGCGTTGCGCAGATAATATTCATCCTTGTCGGGCGGGAGATATTCCGGGGGAATAAAATTTCTGCCGATGTTTCCCGAAGGTTTTAT
>CAZOCV010000069.1:2185-12353 GCA_964578395.1 uncultured Pirellulales bacterium | reverse complement strand
TCCGCCCCGGCGTTGCGGGCGACAGTGAAAATATAATCTTCCACCTCCTGCGGTTCCGCCGTGGGCTTGAGCATGGTCAGAGCCGAACGATTTTCGCAGCCGGCGCCTTTGGCCATGACGGTCAGCCGGAGCTTGTCGCCCGGCGTCCAGGCGTGATGCACAACGGCGGGCGCGTTGTCGCCGGTGTTGACGCGGCCGCACAGCGGATCACGAACGATGCTTTTGCGCAGCAGGCCGTTTGTATAACCGCGCCGCACGCCTTCCTGAATGGCGTCGGTCAGTGTCACATTGGCGTCGTCAGGCGAGGCGGTGATAAAACAGTCACGTCCCTGCTCCACAAATACGACGGCAACCCCGGTATCCTGACACAACGGCAACCGTTCTTCACGCGACAGGCGGGCATTTTCTATCAACTGATCCAGCCGTTCCGCGGCGGGGGGGCAGCCTTCCGCGGCGCGGGTCGCTTGCAATGCCTCCAGCATCTCCTCGCTGAGATTGCGGCAGGCATCGACGCATAAAGCGGCGACCGCATCAACGACGGCCTGTGGGTTCAGTTCACGCATCGTATTACATATTGATGTTCACACTGCGGCCGGCGCGGCGTTTGCGGCTGAGCATCTGACGGCCCTTCTTTGTGCGCATCCGGGCAAGAAAACCCTGTTTGCGCAAACGCTTGATTTTACTGTTGCGAGCGGTTTCCATAAGCGTAATTACTCCTTCAATAAATTGAATTTACGGTGTCACCATGATATTGTGATATAATACATTGCCTTTTTCGTCTTCCGCTTGCAGGCTTAATAGGCGGTGGCCGTCCCCGGCGTCAAACGTAAAAACGGCAGTTTCTTCCGCGGTGTCGTAGATACCGTCATCGGGAGAAGCGGCCAGCCACTCCTCGCCGCCATCGATGCAATAACGCACGCGGGCAATCGGACTCTGGACGTCTTTTATCCGTATCGAATAAGTCATTTCACCATTCCGCTGCTCGCGATTGACGGTAGCGACGATTGGCGGCGTATTATCAATGACGGCCGCCTTGCTTATCCGGCTAGTGCTCAGAGCCTGATCCGGAGCATTGGCGGGAGCATCCGAGGCCGTAACCTTGAACTCATATTGCCCGTCCGCGGCGGTGCGGCTGTTCCATTTGTATTGCGGTTCCTTGAGGTCTTTGGCGATGCGAATCCAGCCGTCGTAGCCGACCGGCCGGAGATGCAATTCGTATATCAATTCATCCTTGTTGTCGTCCTGTGCGTTCCATTTGAACATGACGGCGGCGGTATCGGGATTTTTGTTTTTGGTGTTGCGCGGTTCCCCGACCATAACTTCAAACGCCGTTATCTGCGGGGCCAGATTGGGGCTGCGGTGCGATAATATCACTTTGCCGACCTCAGGCGATTGCATGCCGTCGGCGCTGGTTAATTTCAGGCGGTATTGAAGAAACCGGCCCGGCGCCGAAAGCGCCACGGCGGACAAAGACTCCGTTACCTCCTGATCCTCTGACCACTCTTGCCAGCCGCCTTTTTCAGGGTCTTTGGTGTTGCCGGTGCGCGTCGCCAGAAATACCTTCGTCTCCGCCGGCGCGGCAAGCTCAAGGGCTATGTTGCCCCAGCGGCTGATCTGCTCGGCGTCAAGAGCTTCCGATTCATAAATACCCTCGCCAATAAAATCTGGTTCGATACGCCACAAGGTTGCGGCATTAGCGCTGCCGGTATAAATGACGCCATGTTCTCCTGTCGCCAGGGCGGTCACCTGGTTGGCCTTTTCCACGTCGAAAATCTCCACAGCCTGATGGCTGGAAGGATTTAAACTCAATACCCAACCCTCATTTCCCGTACCCAGCAGCAGATCGCCATGCGTGGTCCAGGCCATATCAAAGAAAATCACCGGTAATTTCAGCAGGTTTTGGATAAAACCTTCCGGTGTGATTTCAAATACCTCATTAGCGCTGCTCACCTTGCCCATATCCGGCATCCGCGGCGTGGGCGTACCCTCTTTTTTTTCTCCTTCGGCGGCGGGTTTGGATTCAGCGGGGGGTTCATCAAGATTTTCATTTTTAGCGGTAGTGGATTTTGCGGCCGCTTTGGAAGACTTGCCTGTTTCATCGGTCCGGCCGGAGCCGCTGTTTTTCAGCAGCAGCACCTTGCGCATCCGCGCTGCGCCCGGATCAGCGGTGGCAACATACAGATTGCCGGTTTCGGGTTGCAGTAAAAGTTTGCCGATTTCACTGTGCCCGGTGTCCAGCGCAATTGACGCCGGCCCCTCGGCCAGGTTAATGCGATAAACCAGCCCAAACTCGTCCCCGCCGGCATAAAGAATTTGGCGCGTTTCATCCAAGGCCAGGGTTAAAATATTTTTTTCTTTGGCGTCATAAAGAAATTCTGTTTTTTGGCCATCCTCGGACAAACGAATAACCTGCCCCTGGGGACCGGTCGCCAGATATATTTGTCCGCTTGTATCCACCACAATATCCCAAATGTAGAGAATGTCGTCGTGACAGAAAAGCTGTTCCACATCCCCATCTGCGTTTCGTCGTAATAATAACCCCTGCTCTCCGCCCGTGCCCATCAGCAATCGCTGCTGATTATCCCGTGCAAGACAGAAAACGTGCTTTACCTGACCATTCTGCTCGCCATATAACAATTCCGCCGTGCCATTCGCTGAAATTTTATAAACTTTCCCCTGCGGGCTGCTCGCGGCATACAGTTCACCGTCTGATCCGGCCAGCAGATCGTTAAAAACCCAGATTTCATCCTTCGGGTCAAATAGTTGTTCATGAGCATAACCCAGCGACACGATGCCCTCACTGTTAATCAGCACCCCTTTGGCCTGGCCGGCTTTAAAGGCTTTTTCGGTATCATGAGTGACATAAACCGTATCCACCGCCCAGATAGCACAGCAATAGTACCCCATCAACAGTCCGGCCGCCAATCTCAGGTTTGCTATTTTCATAACTCTCGCTTCCGTAAGGGATTACGATTTTTCGCCTTTAGGGTAAGTAGAATACCTCAAAAGAGATAAAAAATAAAGGATTTATTTCACCCCGTTGGATATTTTGACGGGTTTTCGGCGTTAAAAAAACCGCATCACGATATCGTAATGCGGTTTCATAAGATTTTATGCTTCGATCCGGTTCATACGGCAGGTGATTTTAGGCCTGCTCATCCAGATCCTCTTCTTCCTCTTCCGGGAAGTTAATCCGGTCGATTCGGTCCAGGAAGCCTTCCAATTTACGGGCGCGAACGGGATGCTGAAGCTTGCGAATGGCTTTGGCCTCCACCTGACGTACACGCTCACGGGTGACCTTGAAAATGCGGCCGACCTCTTCCAGCGTATAAGTGTATCCGTCGCCGATGCCGTAACGCAGCTTGATAATCTCGCGTTCACGATAGGTAAGGGTTTTCAGCACCGTATCGATTTTATCCTTGAGCATTTCCTGCGAAGCCGCGATAACCGGCGACTCAACCCGCTCATCCTCAATAAAATCACCGAAATAACTGTCTTCACTTTCACCCACGGGCCGGTCCAGGCTGATGGGATGTCGGGCGATTTTCATTACCCGCCGTACTTCGCTGACGGGCATATCGGCGGCCAGAGCGATTTCCTCCAGACTCGGCTCGGCGCCCACTTCCTGCTGAAGTTTTTTGCTGACGTTGCGAAGCTTGCTCATGGTCTCGATCATGTGCACCGGGATGCGGATGGTGCGGGCATGATCGGCGATGGAGCGCGTAATCGCCTGGCGAATCCACCAGGTGGCGTACGTGCTGAACTTATAACCGCGCTGATATTCGTATTTGTCCACTGCCCGCATCAGGCCGGTATTGCCTTCCTGGATAATATCCAGAAAACTCAGCCCGCGATTGCGGTATTTCTTGGCGATGGATACCACCAGCCGCAGATTGCCGCCGCTGAGTTTGCGCTTGGCGTCTTCATACTCGCTGTAAACCTTGCGAATGCGCTTGATGCGCATATCGAGCGAATCGCTGTTTTCCGCGACAATATCCTGCAAGCCGATAAGTTCTTCACGGGCGACCTGCTGGTCTTCCTCGGTGAAATTTTTATATTGGCCGGGGTTTTGTATCATATTCTCCAGCGCGAACATCTTATCGCGAAGATTTTCCAGGCGGCGAATCAGCGGCGTGATGCGGCTGGTGCGCAGACCCAGTTCCTCCAGCAGCGTCGCGCCGCGACGACGCCGGCGCTTGATGCGATGGCGAATTTCCTGCCGCTTCGCTTCATCCGCTTCGTCGCGCAGGCCGTTAAAGTCCTGCTGGTTCAGCTCCATGATGCGGCGCACGGTGCGCAGGTTTTCCGGAATGCGCCGCGTGATGGAATTCTTCGCGGCGTGATTGGCCGTCGATACCCGCATGGTGCGGTCGAAGGGCAGTTCGCTGCGCTGCACCTGATCGAGAATATGACACGCCTGGTTCATGCAGTAATCGCTTTCCAGAATGCGCTGGCGGAAAACCATGCGCGTCATCTCAATTTTACGGGCCAGCGCGATTTCTTCCGACCGCGCCAGCAGCGGAATTTCTCCCATCTGCTGTAAATACATCCGCACCGGGTCATCGATGCGGCGGTCAGAACCCGCCAGCGTTGTTTCCAACTGGGCGTCCTGCTCATCGACATCATCTTCCTCGGGTTTATCGGCGGCTTCCCGCTTTTCAACTTCCGTTTCATCGATCAGATCGATGCCCAGGTCGTCCAGCGTCATCAGCAGACTGTCGAGCCGGTCCGGCGAAAGATTTTCGTCGGGCAGTTCTTCATTCATTTCCTCGTAAGTAAGAAAACCACGCTGCTTGCCCTTTTCAACCAGAGCACGCATTTCACGGTCCATCGGTGTTGCCGAGTTGTTCGCTTCCTCTTTGGTAGCCAAGGTCAACTCCCTATAAAAAAGTTAAAGGTTTATTCTGCACATCCTTATAGAATGATCCATTATTCAATCGCGCCGGGGCATCGCGGGTTGGGCTTATGCCGGGCGACAAGCTCCGTGAGTAAAGCCGCTTCCACATCGTCTCCAAAGCGTTGAGCGGCGCCGGCCAGTTCCTGCCGCAAGCGCCCTTGGTGCTGCCGGTATTTTTCATCTTCCAGCCGTTTCAAAGCGCCTTCGAGACGCACCTCAAAATTGCCGGCCACTTCGCCGCGCTGGGCTAAATCAGTAATATCCGCACATAGATTCGCATCTTCACACGTTGCCAGCAGAACGGCAAGGTTGTCATCGCCTTGCAGGCACCACGGCCAAACCCGCCGCGCAACAGGTTCAAGACGCTCGGAACGCACGTCTTCGGGCGATTCCAGCACGTGTTGCACCTGGCTGAACAAATCCGGCCGGTTTAATAATATTTCCAATACCTCGCGGAGGGCATTTTCATAACTGTCAAGCGTTACCCAGCGCTCATTGTTAATTTTACGCGAATGCTGCGTTCCGGTTCGCTGCTGCTTGCTTAACCTGCCGACTCGTTGATGCACCTCTTCGGGAGTCAAATTTAAAAGCCGGGTAAGGTGATTTTCTACAAATCCGCGAGTCACAGCGTCCACCTCATACTGAGCTAAACCCTGGGCAATGGTAGTTAAAAACGCCTCTACCGCCTGCTGCTGGCCGGAAATAGTGCCGCCTTGATTTAATTGCCGGTAAGTTTGACTCCATTTGTATTGTAACGCATCGACGGCTTGATTAATCATGGCGATAAACGCTTCCGCGCCGCGAAGCAGCAAATAATCGCAAGGATCTTTTCCTTCCGGAACCGTAGCCAGACGAACTTCCAGGCGATGGCGGAAAAATACCTCGATCGCCCGGTCTGCGGCCTTGCGTCCGGCCTCATCCGAGTCAAACAGCACAATGATCCGTTCCGCATATCGTGACAAAACCTTGGCGTGATCGCTGGTCAATGCCGTGCCTAACGTCGCCACGACGTTACCAATACCGAACTGATGAGCCATCAGGCAATCGGTATAGCCTTCCACGATAATCGCTTCACGCGACCGGGTAATATGATCTTTGGCGGCATGAATACCGTAAAGAGAGCGGCTTTTATCGAACAGTGGGCTTTCCGGACTATTCAAATATTTGGCCGGATCGTCGCCCAAGGTTCTGCCGCCAAATGCAATAACCCGGTTCATCGGGTCAAGCACCGGAAATATCAATCGCTCGCGGAACCTGTCATAATGGCTGCCATCTTCCCGGCGCACCACCAATCCCAGGATTTCCAGGTGATCAAAGGGAATATTGTCCTTGCGAGCCGCCTGTACCAAATTTTCCCAGCTTGCCGGCGCCCATCCCAGGCCAAACCGGCGGGCGACATCCTCATTGATTTTGCGCTCACTAACATAGCTGCGTGCTTGCTGACCCGTCTGGGAATCATCAAAATTACGGCGAAACCACTTGGCGGCCCAGCGATTTGTCTTCTCTAACTCATTACGATCAGGACCATTAGAGCGGTCAGCCTGTACCCGGCGTTCGGGCAACTGAATTCCGCCGCGTTCGGCTAATAATTTTACCGCTTCGGGGAATGTCAGATTTTCCCGCAGCATCATAAACTTTATAACATCTCCGCCTGCACCACAGGCGAAACATTTAAAAATTTGTTTCGCCGGGCTGACATACATTGAAGGCCTGCTATCGTCGTGAAACGGGCATAACCCAACGTGTTCTCGGCCGCGGGGTTTTAGCGCAACATACGAACGAATGACGTCCGTAATGTCATTTGCCTGAAGGATTTGGCGAATATGCGTATCATCAAAAAACGCGTTCACATGTCTCCCGGGACGGTCACGTTTTACTGGCTTACCTTACAAACTCATAAATCGTAAAAGTATAACCTAAAAAACGTTATATGTCAAACCGGCCAGGGCTTACCTTCGGGGTAATATTTGCGGCTGATGTGGCGTTTTTACAACATCGCAATAGAATATCCTTAATTTATACAGTTATAACAACTAACCAATAATTCCCATATTACCTAAATTTACGAAATATGAGCGAATTTTAAGTTAAAAAACGGCATTTCCCACAAATAATAAGCTATAAAACGATAAAATTGAAAAAATAAAAAAATGGCGTTATGAAAAACTTTCATAACGCCATTCCACTTATATTTACAGGAGACTGTTATTAAATATACTTACGCTTTCTTCGAGGAAGCCAATCTATGATCAGATGACGTTACCGTATCTTTCCGGTTATTGCCTCCAATTAACACCGACAGTTCCTCAACAATGGTGTTAAGTTGGTTGGCTTGGCTGGAAAGCTCTTCGGCCGCTCCCGCAGATTCTTCGGCGTTGGCGGCGTTACGTTGGGTAACCTGGTCCATTTGACCCATGGCGGTGTTAATCTGAGTGATGCCCTGGGCTTGTTCCTGACTGGCGGCGGCAATTTCCGCCACCAAATCGTTCACTTTTCTGGCTGCCGACGTGATTTCTTCCAACGTTGTCGCAACTTCGCTGGTAATTTTCACGCCATTTTGAGCATTATTGACCGATTCTTCGATCATTTGCGTCGTATTGCGAGCAGCTTCGGCACTGCGCTGAGCAAGATTGCGAACTTCTTCGGCAACGACGGCAAAGCCTTTGCCGGCCTCACCGGCGCGGGCGGCTTCCACCGCGGCATTCAGGGCCAACAAATTGGTCTGGAACGCTATTTCATCAATAACCTTAATGATTTTGGCGGTTTGGTCGGCACTTTGCCGTATCGCCGTAATGGCCTGATTCATTTGCGACATGGCTTCGTTGCCCTTATCGGCAGCCTTCCGCGTCTGAAGTGACAGGCTGTTCGCCTGGTCAGCGTTTTCGGCATTGGTTTTTGTCATGGAAGACATTTCTTCCAGACTGGAACTCGTTTCCTCCAGGCCGGCGGCTTGTTCAGTAGCGCCCTGGGCCAGAGATTGTGACGCCGATGATACTTGACCGGCAGCAGCGGTTACTTCCTGTGCTCCGTTGCTGAGATGGGTAATAGCGTTTTTTAGCCGGCGGCTAAGGCGACCGGAAATAAACAGCCAAATTAAAACCGATAGAACCGTGGATAAGCCTAATACGCCGCCGGTGTAAGTAAGGTTTTGATGGCCAATGGCTTGAACTTTATTGGTGGCTTCCTGAAATTCGTCTATGTAGGAACCGGCGCCAATCACCCAATCCCAATCCGCAAAATACATTAATCGAACAACTTTCATACGAGCGGCTTTATCATCCTTGTTTTTCCACGGATAAGCATGTTCAAAGATCTCGCCGGCTTTGGCGGCTTTGGCTTTCTGGCAGATTTGCTGGATAAATAAATCGCCATTATCATCCTTGACCTGGGAAATGTCTTCGCCATCGCGTTTGCCGCCCTGGCTGATAACATAATGGCCGGCCGTATCCAATACATAAACATAACCCGTTTGACCTACTTTGGTATCCATGATGGCTTGGCGCAGTTCCTTGACATCTTCCTGCGGAATACCAAAGAACAAAGCACCGATTACTTTTCCGGTGGTATCCTTGATAGGTTCATAGGCGGTGATATACCAGGCGTTGACGACGTAAGCCCGGCCGCAATAGGTCTCACCCGTCAGCAGGGTTTTGATAACCTGATTGGATTTGCCATCCGGTTCAACGGCGGGAATAAAGGTTCCGATGGCGCGAGCACCATCGAGTTTGGCTACGTTGGTATTGATACGCAGCATGTCGCCTTGTTCGTTCATACGCTGAAAAATAGTGCAGGTGCCGCCCACCAGGGATTTCACCTGATCGACCACCGGTGAGGAAACCTTCATATCGGCGTTTTGCCCCAGCCAGGTTTTGCCGACCATCATACGCGGCAGATCAATTTTAGTTGTCTGCTTGTTGAATTGGTTTACGGCGTCCCAGGAGACCGTTTGCGTCGTATCAAGGCCAATCTCGCCTTCGTTGGCCATAACCAAACGCGCCACATTCAGTTTTTCATAAACGGCCTTTTCCAGGCTTTTCTGCTGGGTCAGGCACATGTTATAAACACCGTTGGCAATGTGGTCCAAATCGGCATAAGCCAGCGTGGTGCTTTCCTCAGCGGCCGTATTGGTCATGCGAATATTTTGTCGCCAGATCAACAGGCCCATCACCATTAAAGGCAGCAGTGTCAGACATAGTCCTGCCGTCAAGAGACGCGTCCGTAAGGTTTGTTTTCGATTAAACATGAAAATGTTTCTCCTTATTAATAAGGTTTGCTAAATCGGATCAAAATCGAGTGACCGCATCTCGATCCTCCGACCGTTTTTCCTATCGGCCCTTAAAATTCGCAAATTGCGAATATTTTGGGCATTTTTACTCTATTTGTTAATTTTTGGTGTGCCCAGGGCCGTATTACTGAGGTTAACTTGTGCAATTTTAAACAGTTGGCTATAATGTTCCGATAATTTAGCTATTTTTGACTAATAAAAAAAATTACAGCAACGACGGTACAAGCAGCAGTTATGGGACATAAACAATGGCGAATTGGGACGCGCGGCAGCGAACTGGCCCTACGGCAGACGGAAATCGTTATTGCAGCTTTAAAACGCGTTTGTGCGGATATCGATATACGGCCATGTATTATTCAGACGCACGGGGATAGCTGGTCCACAGGTTCATCCCCGTCGCTGGGTGAAACGGGTATATTCACCAAAGCCATTGAACAGGAATTAACTGCGGGTCGGATTGATTTGGCCGCACATAGTATGAAAGACCTGCCAACGGAACTAACGGCGGGTTTAATGGTCGGAGCGGTTTTGGTGCGTGAAGACCCGGCCGATGTGCTTATCAGCAAACATGCGGGAGGCTGGCAAGGTTTGCCGTTTGGCGCCAAGGTGATGACGGGTTCATTGCGGCGGGGAGCACAGTTAAGGCATTTACGGCCGGAGGTAAAAGTGACTTCCGTGCGCGGCAATGTTCCCACCCGTCTGCGCAAGCTTCATGAAGGCGATGCGGATGCGATGATTATCGCCTGGGCGGGACTGAAGCGACTGGGCCTGGAGCCGGCAGGGTGTACGCGACTGGACCCGCTGGTTTTTACGCCGGCGTGCGGGCAGGGGGCGATTGCGGTGGAAATTCGTGCCGATGACCAGGACGCTCGGCAATTAGTGCATGCGATTGATGACCCGCTGACGCGACAGGCGGTGGCGGCGGAACGGGAATATTTACGAATTTTGCACGGCGGCTGCAGCGCACCGGCGGGCGCGTATGCAAG
>CAZOCV010000069.1:0-2085 GCA_964578395.1 uncultured Pirellulales bacterium | reverse complement strand
CTTATAACCCTGCGCGGCTGTGAATTGCTGGAACAGGCCGATGTGGTGGTGTATGACTATCTGGCGGCGGAAGGGCTGCTGCGCTGGGTATCTGAAGCGGCGGAAAGAATTTATGTGGGTAAGCGAGCCGGAGAGCATACGCTCAGGCAGGACGAAATCATAAAACTGTTAATCGAAAAGGCCAGGCAAGGGAAAATCGTGGTGCGCCTCAAGGGCGGTGACCCGACGATTTTCGGCCGTGGCGGTGAAGAGGCCGCGGCTCTGGCGGAGGCCGGTATAGCTTTTGAAATAGTGCCGGGAGTAACGGCGGCATCGGCGGCGGGAGCCTGTGCGGGAATACCTCTTACTCATCGCGATTGCGCCAGTGAAGTGGCGTTCATCACCGGCCACGAGGACGAACAGCGCGGCGGCGAATCGCAGGTTGATTGGGAATTACTGGGTCGCTGGCAGGGAACATTGGTGTTTTATATGGGGGTGAAAAACGTCGCCCTGATTTGTGAGCAATTGCAAAGATTTGGCAAAGCAGCCGATACCCCGGCGGCCATCGTGCGCTGGGCGGGGACGCCCCGGCAAAAAACGCTGTGCGCGACATTAGCTACTTTGCCGCAACGGGTTACGGAAGAAGGCTTCACGCCGCCGGCACTGGTGATTGTTGGCGAAGTTGTGCGCTATCGGGAAAAACTCACCTGGCTTGAGCGGCGGCCACTGTTTGGCAAAACCATCGTGGTTACCCGCGCCCGGGCGCAGGCGAGCGATTTGACGCAACGGCTGGAACGGCTGGGCGCTGAAGTACTCGAATTTCCCGCCATACGCATTGAACCGCCGGAAGATTCCACACCTTTACGGCAGGCGATTGACAATATCGGCGATTATAACTGGCTGGCGTTTACCAGCGTAAATGGGGTGGAATCGTTTATAGAGATGTTGTTCCGGCGGGGCGGCGATGTTCGCCGATTGGCGGGAGTGAAAATTGCAGTCATTGGTTCCGCCACGGCGGGACGCTTGGCGGATAACGGCATAATTGCCGACCTTATGCCGGAAAAATTCACCAGCGAGGAGCTATTGGAGGCCATGAAACGGTGCAGTTCACTGGCGGGTCAAAAAGTACTATTGGCGCGGGCCGAACAGGCGGATAAAGAACTGTCGGAAGGGCTAAGAGCTTTGGGGTCGATAGTGGATGACGTTGTGGCCTATCGCACCGTCGCCGCCGAGGAGGAGATTCCTGCCGCCTTAAATGACGCTTTGGAGGCGGATGAGTTGGACTGGATTACCTTCGCCAGTTCCGGTACGGTGCGTAATTTCTTTGAAAAAATAGACTTAGAGCGGTTAAGGGGTAAAAAAGTAAGATTGGCCAGCATCGGGCCGGTTACATCGGCTACAATAAGGCAAATAGGCCTGACGGTTGATACCGAGGCGAGCGATTATACGTTGGACGGTTTAATTGCCGCCTTGCTGCGAGCGGAACGGAATAGTTCATGATTGACATCACCCGATTGTATTGCGGCCGGAGCGGAGAGGCTGACAATCTCCGTTACGGAGGAGGGGAAGCCGCGTCTTTTCAGGAGCCATCCGCACCCGGCGGACCGCGGCCGGTGGTGGTATGGAATGTTACTCCGGCGTGTAATTTACGATGCGTTCATTGTTATGCCCATGTGCAAGACCATACGAATAAGCAGAATGTGCTGACGTTGGATGAAGGCCGAAGGCTGCTTGATGATTTGGCCGAATTTGGCGCGCCGGTGGTGCTCTTTAGCGGTGGGGAACCGCTGACGCGAGAAGATATCATAGAATTAATCACGTATGCGCGCCGGGGCGGTTTGCGAACCGTATTGAGCACCAACGGCACGCTGATTACCGAGCGTGTGGCCGAGAAACTCGCGCAGGCAGGGCTGCATTATGCAGGGGTCAGTCTGGACGGCATGGGGGCGACGAATGACCATTTTCGCGGATGCGTTGGCGCATTTGCCGCGGCGCTGGAGGGCATTCGCAACTGTCGCCGCGCGGGTGTAAAAGTTGGTTTACGGTTTACACTGACGCGGCATAATGTTGGCGATGTAGAGGCAATTTTTAAGCTGCTGGTTTATG
>CAZOCV010000068.1:10758-16294 GCA_964578395.1 uncultured Pirellulales bacterium | reverse complement strand
CTATTACGCACTTTTTAAATGGTGGCTGCTTCTAAGCCAACATCCTGGCTGTCACGGCAATTCAACGTCCTTAGTAACTTAGCTGAATTTTGGGACCTTAGCCGGCGATCTGGGTTGTTACCCTTTTGACCACGAAGGTTAGCCCTCGTAGTCTGACTCCCGGGATAGTCGCAATGGTATTCGGAGTTTGATTGGGACGAGTAGGCGGGTGGCCCCTCGTTCCCATTCAGTAGCTCTACCCCCATTGCGTAGTGACCCAAGGCTAGCCCTAAAGCTATTTCGCCGAGAACGAGATATCTCCACGTTTGATTATACTTTTAATCCTCCACACAGCTCATCTCATAACTTTTCAACGTTAACGAGTTCGGTCCTCCAGAGACTTTTACATCTCCTTCAACCTGGCCATGCGTTGATCACGTGGTTTCGCGTCTATCTCCTGCGACTGAGCGCCCTATTCAGACTCGCTTTCGCTTCGGCTTCGTATCTGAGATACTTAACCTTGCCGCAGAAAATAACTCGCCGGTTCATTATGCAAAAGGCACGCCGTCATCCTTGACGCCCGAAGGCGCCATAAGACTCCGACTGCTTGTAGGTACATGGTTTCAGGTACTTTTCACTCCCCTAGAAGGGGTTCTTTTCATCGTTCAATCGACATACTGGTCCACTATCGGTCGTCAAGTAGTACTTAGCCTTAGAGGGTGGGCCCCCTGGCTTCACACGGAGTTTCACGAGCTCCATGCTACTCTGGAACGCTTAGAGCCTTTGTTGATTTCACATACAGGACTATCACCTTCTGTGGTGTGACTTTCCAGACACTTCTGTTACCAACGCCGGTCCCATATTAGCGCCCGCAACCCCAATCCGAAGATTGGTTTGGGCTAATCCGCTTTCGCTCGCCGCTACTTACGGAGTCTCAATTGATTTCTTTTCCTGCAGGTACTGAGATGTTTCAGTTCCCTGCGTTCGCTCCGCCGGCCTATACATTCAGCCGGCGGTGACAGGATCTGGTTGCCCAGTCCTGACGGGTTGCCCCATTCGGAGATCCCGGGATTAACGGTTGTTTGACACCTGCCCCGGGCTTATCGCAGCCTACTACGTCCTTCATCGCCTCTTGACGCCAAGACATCCACCATGCACCCTTAGTAGCTTGACCACATTATTTTTTAGCTGGGTCAAGCCGCCAAAAAAGGGCTCAAAAAAATTTGAGAAATGGCGAGGCAAACACCACACCACCTCCGGGGGGGGAAATGGCAGGTATTTGCTTTTCAAGATACCTAATAAAAATGGCCTCATATTCGGTTGTCAAAGAGCACTTCTTCCGGAAAACCCTTTTATTCCGGGGTCACCGGGAAAGCTTCGTAATGTAGTACTCTTGCCAAGACATGTCAACAGAGTATTTTGAAAAAATAAAATATTTTTAAAAAAATCTTTCGCAACCCCTCTAACAGGCAAAAATAAAGCGTTTTTTCGCCCAATTTTCCCGGCTCACGGGTTGCTCTTGATTATTTTAGTATAGCACTGCCGGGAAGGATTGTCAAGTAATTCGCCAGAAAGAAACCTTTGTAACCTACTTATTACTAATATGTTACAATATATTCTCACTCGTTCTCAAGCCGTTAATTCTATTTCATAATAAAAATAATATCCAAAAATGCCAAAAAAAGACGAAATTCTTCTCAAAAAACGCCGATAGTCCATATAGCTATATTTTTTTGGTATATTTTTTGAACAAATAATGATCATCCAAAGCATTACAACCCGTTCCGACCTTGCAGCATTAAATACCCAACCAACCTCGCTGCAAGCCGGTTTGTCCACCACTGCGGCCGTCACCAAGGCGGTAACCGTTAGCGATAGCATTGAAATCTCCGAATATTCTTATCATCGCTACGAAACCACGCTACAAACGCAAAACATAGACGCGGATTTGCTCGGTATTTCGGCCGCATCCGATCAGCAAACCCTGGCCACAACCACGCCAACAAGCGTATCTTTCTGGGCGGACCTGTCCGCTATTTCTTCGTTTCTGGGATTAGGAGCGGGCGTCGATGAACTCGATATGCTGATTGATTTGCTACGTGAAGACGTCAATCGCAAGACCACCGCGCTGGAAGATAAATTGGCCGCCTTGCTCGATGAAAATGAAATCTTTCTCGCTGAAGATGAGTCGCTGGAATTGGCGCTAAACGAAAAAGGTGAAATCACGGTTTCAGGCCTGGAGGACGAGGCCAAAGCGGAAAAAATCGCCGCCATTTTAAATGAAGACGAATTATTCGCTAATGATTTTGCCGCCTTACGCGCTACGCGCGAAGTTTATGAAGTGAAGTTGTCTTACGCCGCAGGAAACCCGAATCAAACGCCTTCTCTTGCGGCGCGACGCGTATTGCTGCAAGACCGTATGTTGAAGCAATACGGCTTGTCGCTGGACAACATCGTGTTACAAGACGGTCAATGGACCACGCGCAACGGTTTGCAAAACGGAGAACTGCAATCATTTCTTGATAACGAACCTTTGCTGGCCGCCGAACTCGCGGCCGTAATAGAATCCGAAATATCCGAACCGATGGCCGTTAAATTCACCTATCAGCGCGGCGTACTGCTGGATGCGTATTCCGAAAGCGAAGCCGCCATTAACGAGAAAGTCTATTCACTGGGAACGACCGATATCATCGATCACCCCCGTGCGACATCGCTGCTGGGCAATGGCGAGGATAATGGCGCTTTACACACATATAACGAGAGCATCGGTTTTCAGCCCGCTAAACGCATCATGGGATTTGATTTCACCTCGAAAGTCGCCGGAGGATTTGAGATAACGGGAAAATTCGCCAACGGCAAGGACCTGGACCGCAAAGCACAGAACATGGTGGAAAGCTGGATGTCGGAAACGTTTGTCAATATGGTCGAGGCCACCAGCGACAGCCTGATGCGCCGCCACCAGGCCGAACACGGCGATACGAAGGAGTTCGCCCATGAGGTGGTCTATCACGCCAACAGTTATGGCGGCGTGACGGCGGATGTCCTTTCCGAGCAGGCGGATGAGGCTATCGGCAAGGATATTGACGTGCAGGTTGATTTGGCGACGTTGGCGATAGGTGGATTTTTATCTCAGTCGGATGAAGAAAAGGTTTCTCCCCTGAAACTGGAATTTACGCCTGAAGGACGGCTTCGACTGGCACCGGACATGTCCGAAGATATGCTCACGCCGGCAGTGAAGAACACTTTGGCGCAATTGAATTATGCTTTGCGAACGGATGATGATCAAAACTTGCCCGAAGGATTACGCTCGGCGTTGGATCCGTTGCGTCAAATACAGGCCTTGCGCAAACGAATCCACAATCCGGCCCATAAGGACGTGTCTTTAACAATTCTGTAACTTGTTCGCCCCAATCATGCTTTTACAAATAAGCCATTATTTGCATGGTTTTCCCTGGTGGTATCAACTGATTGTCTATGCTGTATTGGCCGGTCTCATCGGTTATATCTCTTGGCGTTTTCGCAACTGGTGAATTGGTCTTGGGATAATCCTTGCCCGACAGCTTTCATATCCGATTAGTAACGTGCCGCTCCTTTAGAGCTTATACAATGCTTATTGAGCCATTTTGGCGTAGCGGCGAGAGCCTAAAGTCAGGGTATCGAAGCCTTCCGGCCAGAAGGTGAGCATGAAGGAGGTGCTGCCTTTGGTATTGTCATAGCCAATGCTGAACGCCCCATACCAGTGGACGAACTTGCGGAAGAGCACCAGTTGTGTATAGGCCCCGGAGGTCCGCTGGATGTCATATTGCTGGCCCAAAACCACGGAGTATTTGCGGTTAATCTGGTAATTCATGCCTCCGACCAGAAAATGGCTGTCCTGCGACTGCACCGGCCGGCCTTCGTCGAACGGATCGCCGTCGCGGAAGTAATGGTGGCCGACGTAATAGCTCATACGCGGGGTGCGCTGCACCGCAAAACCGGCATCGGTATGACTGAGTACGCCATCGTGGATATTGACGTTTACGCCGCTGGTAAACGCCGTGGAATCGCTGATCTGCCAGGCCCAGCGACTCGTCACAAAATCCGCGAGAGTCTGGTTCAATTGTTCGCGGCGGGCCAAACCCAGGTTTGACAGGTCAGCGTTAAGCAGCGGCGTAGAACCAAACAGCGGTTCCGGTGTGGAAAAATAAAATCGCTGGGGTAAATCCACATTATCGACATCATCGGGCACCAGCGTCAGCGAGTTATCCCAGCGAAACACATCTACACTGCGGCGACGGCCTTCGGGGCCGCGCATCGTCTGCCAGCGCTGACGCAGCGAAATATTAAATACATCGCGGGCATCCGTCCGGGGGGATTCATGCTCGAAAACCGAGGTTGGGTTCGATTCGGCGTCTTCACCGTCTATCCAGAACGCGCTGAATTCGGGAATCATCACATGGCGCAGACGATGCAAATCCCATAAGCGGGATTCCACCGTATCATCGACATGCCATAACTGGGTGGACAAACGAAAGCCGCCGGCCCCCTGCACAAAACTATTCGTTTCACCACTATCGTCAAATACATAGGAGCCTATGACCGTAGGCGCAAAATGTAACCCTGCAAAATGCAGCGGCAAACTCAATTCATGCCGCGACACGGCGAAGGCATAATCCTCTTCGTCAATCAGGCCGGGTACGATCCAGGGTTCACGCTCGCCCGGCCATCCCGCCAGCGCCGGGCCTAACGGATTAAAAATCGGCGTCAGCCCCGGCAAACCCGCAACGTCGCGACCGCCGGCGCGTTCCCGAACTCGCGACAAATAACCGTCATGATAGTAGGTCAGATGCTCAAGAACATCCTGACCCATCAAATAAAAACCAACCTTGGGCAATTCCGTCTGGGTATATTCAAAATCGTTCAAATGGAACTGATTGAGAAAATCGAAAGCCCAGTTTTGGCGCGAATGGCGGAGGTAAATGGAGGTTTCCTGGGGTTTATCCGTATCAAACTCCCGCTCGTACCAGCTTTCCAGAAAATCAGCGTCGCTGAGGTAACTGGCCTCAAATGTCGCTTCCCAGTCGTAAGGCAGCAACTGACGATGGCGCCAATCCGCCCGCCCGCGCCACTGCCGGACCGGCTCCACATCGTGCAACGGCTCGTAACGGCCCAGGCGGTCTTCGCCGTCATCGTGTACCATATAACCGAGCAGCCGGCCATAATAACTAACTTCGTCGGCATCGACATAATCAATATCCACCCCGGCGGCGGGGCCGCGCTTGGTATATTCATCCAGCCGCAATACGGCATCGACGCCGGGCGGCGCTTTACGGCCGGTCAGCCAATCCAGATGCCACTCACTTTCCAATGACAACCCGTATTGCGAATCATAACTGGAATGCACGCGTTTTAACGGCGTATCAACTTTGCGGGCGTCGCCGGCGGCCTGGGGCCACCAGAAAAGAGGCATATCCCCGATATTGGCCGTAACGTCCCGAAATTCATAATGAAATTCCGTCTGTTCCTTTGACGCTTCGTCGAGAAAGATATCCCCCTGCCGGGCGCCCAGCCAAACATG
>CAZOCV010000068.1:5037-10658 GCA_964578395.1 uncultured Pirellulales bacterium | reverse complement strand
TGCCAGGCATAGATGCCGCCGGAATAAACGGCCACATCGTTGGGATCATCGACGGTATAAAGGGGCCGGGATATTAACCGGCCGCCCAAAGCATGAATATGAACTTTGTCCTGCGGCTGAGCATTTCCGCTGGTTTCCTGGGCATTTACCCCGGCAGAAAACGTCGAAATAACAGAAACAAGAACCCACAAAAAGATGCCGGTTATGTTCGCTAACGGATTATAAGACGATGCCGTCAATTAACTGAAATCCTTTTCTTGCAATAAGTTACAATCATCGCCCCCCGAACTGACTCTCGCGGCGGGGCCACTGCAGGAAGATTATAATTGTTCGAGACCTATTTGCCAATGAAAAGCCAGTTAATCTAACTCAAGCTTTTGCCGATAATTAGATATTAGGCCCCGGTCGGTTATCGACGGGAGCAGAAAAGTTGGTACAAACAGGCAATTAAGGAATTGAAGATGGCAAAAAATAAACACACGACGCGGAAACACCGGATTAAAACCATTGGCGTACTCACCGGCGGCGGGGATTGCCCGGGGCTGAATGCCGTTATTCGGGCCGTCACCAAAACCGCTATCTTCAAATATGGATTGCGAGTCATGGGCATTCGCGACGGCTTTCTCGGCCTCATTGAAAATAATATGTTCGACCTGAACACGATGGATGTCAGCGGCATCTTGACGCAAGGTGGGACGATTCTGGGAACCAGCAATAAAGCCAATCCGAAAAAATTTCCCGTGACCCTGCAGGGAAAAACCGAAATTCGCGATGTGACCGATGAATGCCTCCGACACGCCGAAAGCCGCGGCATCGAAGCCATTGTCGCCATCGGCGGCGATGGAACCATGAGCGGGGCGGCGGAACTGGCTAAAAAGGGACTCAATTTTATCGGCGTACCGAAAACCATTGATAACGACCTGTGGGGAACCGAAGTGACCTTCGGGTTTAATACCGCCGTCGTCACCGCTACCGATGCCCTCGATAAAGTTCACAGCACCGCGTCCAGCCATCATCGCGTCATGATCGTCGAGGTCATGGGACGCTATGCCGGTTGGATTGCCTTGCACGCCGGCGTCGCTTCGGGCAGCGACATTATCCTTATCCCCGAAATACCGTACCAATTGAATAAAATCTGTGACTACATCCAGAAACGAACGGATGAAGGGAAAAAATTCAGTATCATTTGCGTAGCCGAAGGCGCTAAACCCAAAGGCGGACAGATGGTCGTACAGAAAGTCATCAAGGATTCGCCCGACCCGCTGCGGCTGGGCGGCATCGCCAATGTACTGGCCCATCAAATCGAGCAAATAACCCATCAGGAATGCCGTGCCGTCATCCTCGGTCATGTGCAGCGCGGCGGAACTCCCTCCGCCTTTGATCGCACGCTGGCGACGGGCTTCGGCTATTTCGCCATCGACCAACTCATGGCCGGCCATAAAAATCGTGTCGTCGTCCGGCAAAGCGGCGAACATGCCACCGTACCGCTTTCGCAGGTCGCCGGAAAAATTCGCACCGTGGTGAAAAACCATCCGCTGGTGCAGGCGGCCCGCGCTGTCGGAACGTGCTTCGGCGATTAACTGTGACCGACGGTTGATTTGGGCGTCCAGCGGGTGACAAAACCCCAGCGAACCACCAGCCAGGCGGAAACTGCCATCACCAGCACAAAGGCAATCACGGCATAACGGAAACGCAGATACGACACCGCAATGCCGACCAGGGCATAGAGAAACGCGATGAAATAACAGCGTTTCACGGTCTTTTTCAGTCCCCGTCCGCGGTCCATCATCTGGTCGTAAATATGCCCGCGGTCAGAGACGAACAGCGGCTGCTTCCGCAGCACCCGCCGGACGATGGCCACGGACGTATCAAGAATCGGCAGGCCAAAAATAACAATCGCCGCAATGGACCATCGCCCGATGGTCTCGGTAAACAAAAGCATCACCGTACCGGCGATAAAACCCAGCAACATACTGCCGGCATCGCCCATGAAAATACTGGCCGGATGGCGGTTCAGCGGCAGAAAACCCAGTGTCCCCCCCACCAGCGCCAGACACACTACCAAACGCACCGGATCACCTACGGTACTATAACCCCACGTCGCCAGAGCCACGGCCAGAAACAGATACGCCACGGTAATAATCGACGTCACGCCGGCACACAAGGCATCCAGGCCGTCGAGCAGATTAAGGCTGTTGGTCGCCCCCAGAATAAAGAACAGCACCACCGGCGCCCCCAAAATCATATTCCAGTAACTTGGCAGGTTTATCCCCACGATTTCCAGTGTATCGGTAAAGTTAGGCACAATGCCGACGGCGACGACCACGGCCGCGGCGAGCATCTGCCCCAGAAGCTTTTGCCACGGCCGGATATCGAGAATGTCATCGAGCAGCCCAACGGCACAGGCGATCACGGCCCCGACGCCGATGCCGGCCAGAATTACCCAACTGCCATGTCCTCCGGCCATTTCGGAATAGTGCAGCCAGTTAACTGCCAGAAGTGGGCTATGCCTGACCAGGTAGTACCCCACCAGCAGCCCGGCCGCCACCCCTGCCAGAATACCCACACCGCCCATATAGGCCGTGGGCTTCTTGTGCGTCTTGACGGTATCATTGGGCCTATCGACAATCCCCAGCCGCAAGGCCAGCCATCGGCATAAAGGCGTCGCCAGCAGCGAAACGATAAACGCTGCCGGAAAAACCGGCCAGTACTTCCCCGCTAATTCACTCAAGGTTACTTCGGGGCCAAAAATCACCACACACCTCCGCATCCGCCCGCCGGCGGCGAGCGACTTCAGTTACCGTTACTTCAGTTCGTGATAGTCCTCCACCCAAACCGCCGCATCATAGCGCAGCATCAATAACTGATCTCTCCATCCTGTCTGGTCAATTCTCGGCTCCTGTCCCAGCCACCATTGCAGCAACCATCGGGGAAAATCCGCTCCGGCCTTGATGGACAACGGCACGCCGCCGCCAAAACGGGGATTAATCTCGATAAAGCTTACCTGCTCATCGGGCGTAAGGAAACACTGAATCGTAATCACCCCCGGTCCGGCCCCCAGTGTTTCCACGAGCTCTTTGGTTTCTTCGATGATGCCCGTGTGCTTAACCGTTATGCCCTTGGTCACCTCCCCGCCACGGGTTTCTATTCGACGCCGCGGTACAACGCAGCGAACCTGCCCCTTAAAATCAACCAGCACATCAACGGTATGCTCGACGCCTTCGTTGAACTCCTGCACCATGCAATGCGGGATCCGGCGGCCGTAAAAGGCCAGCGCCTCCTTGTCCCGCACCACCATGCTGCCCTTGCTGGCGGAGCCATCCCAGGGCTTGAGAAAGTACGGAAAGCTGTGCCGCCGCCGTTTGAGGGCCTCGGCGACGGTAAACGTGCAGGGCGTATTAAAACCGTTTTCGGTCAGAAAAACCGCCATCAGCCGCTTGTCCTGGCAGAGTTTCACCACCTTCGGACTCGATATCAGTACGGTACAGCCCTGCTCTTTTAAACGCCCGGCCCGGCTCGCCCAGAAGGTTAAATCGGGATCGAGCGTCGGCACGACCAGATCGATTTTTTCCCGGCGAATGATATCGGTTATCGCCCGCGGATAGCTGCCTGAACTCACCGGCGGCACAACATACTGGCGGTCGCAGCATTGCAGGCCCGCCGAATAGTCCGCCATATCCGCCCCCACCAGCTTGCACGTCAGGCCCAGCCGCCGGCACGCCTGATAGAAGGCCCCCAGAAGCACCACCCGCCTGCCGACACAGGGGAACAATATGTTGATCGAACCGCGTTTTTTTGCCATAATCGCTCTTATAAAACTCCGATACCAAAGTTCGGCATTCTAATCTATCGGCTTTCAGAAAGCAATTATCCGCCTAAATCGCCTGCTGCGTCATCTACAACAGCAACTTTTCTAGATTTCAGGCTGTTCATCAAGAATATCCTTTAAGGCGGTAGCGCAGAACACACGGTCCCTCTGGGCATTGTCAACCTGGGAAAGCATGCCTTCCTCCCGCAACACATTAATCGCTCGTTGCGCCGTCGTAAATGCTACCTGTAAACGTTCGGAGAGCTTTTTCACTGTCCAGTAGGGATTTTCCGCCAGTAAATCAACAACATCAAGGAGAACTTTAGGCTTTTGGCCGTTTATTTTCTCTTTCCAGGCGCATAGCAGCGAATTTATTTTTTCCGCACGGCGAAGAACATCTCCGGACATTTTTGTAACGCCATTGAGAAAATACTCGAGCCAGGGATTCCACTGACTTTGTTGGCTTACCGCTAAAAGGTGATTATAATATTCGCTGCGTGTAGCCTCAAAAAAAGCACTTAGGTACAGCAAAGGAGCAGTGAGCACTTTCCGTTCCACTAAAAAAAGAATAACTAAAAGACGTCCCACACGCCCATTTCCATCTAAAAAAGGATGTATCGCTTCAAATTGGTAATGCAGCAAGCCCGCCTGAACCAATGGCGGAATGGTCTGAATACGAATAAATTGCTCAAACGCTTTCAGGCAATCCATGAGTAAATCCGGAGAGGGAGGAATATAAGCGGCGTTTTGCAAAGTACAGCCCGCCGGACCAATCCAATTCTGTGTTTTCCGAAATTGACCGGGCGCAACATGGCTACCCCGAACGCCTTCCATTAATTTCTCATGTAATTCCCGAATCAATCGCAGCGATAGCGGCAGCGTATCAAGCCTCTTGATTCCATACTCCAGGGCGGCGACATAATTACCAACTTCACGCAAATCATCGGGGCTGCGATTAACAACAGCGCCTGCGTCATTTGCCAGTAATTCCCCCAACGTTGCCTGAGTGCCTTCAATTCTGCTGGACAGCACAGCCTCGCGTTTGATGAATGGCCTTATAAGAAGGTGCGGATTGGGTAACTGCTTGCCTTCACCTGACAACTGACCGATAAGGCGATCCGCATCCGATAAAGAACGTATTAAAGAATCGGTCCAGTTTATTTCCGGGGGAAGCGGATTGGGAATAAATGCTTCATAACCGCTGCATTTAGCATATCTTCCTGAAATACTGTTCTTTGACATACCCACACATTCTATCAAAAAAATGAAAATAAGCAATCCTGTTATTTTCATAAATACAAAAATTGAAAATAAGATTGCGGTTATTTTTCAGACGTAAGGATAAAAAATGTATGGCTCAGAAATATTTGGCCTGCCACAGTTCCAGCATTAGTAGAGCCCAGAGGCGGTGGCCGTGGTCGTGGCGGCCGGATTGGTGCTCCTCCAGCAGGGTATGGATGGCCGTGGAAGGCAGTAGTGACCGCTGCAAAGCCTGCTGTGACAGTAGGATATCATGCAAAGGTTCCCGCAATTCCTCCCGGAACCACCGGCCGATGGGGACGCCGAAACCGGCCTTGGGGCGGTTGGCAATAGGCCCGGGCAGCAGGTCGGAGCACGACCGGCGCAAGAGACATTTACCCCGGCGGCCATCGTGATGCCACGATGTCGGCAGTGAGGCCGCCAGTTCCAGCAGATGATGGTCCTCAAAGGGACAGCGGACTTCCAGCCCGACGGCCATTGAGGCCCGGTCCACCTTGACGTTGAGGTCGCCGGGCAGGTACAGGCAGCGGTCCAGGGCCAGTGCGGCGGTAAT
>CAZOCV010000068.1:0-4937 GCA_964578395.1 uncultured Pirellulales bacterium | reverse complement strand
AGAAACGCCCCCAGAGGCACATCGCTGACCAGACGCAGGCGGACAGCCTCGGTTAACTCGGCACGCACCTGCTCAACGGCTTGTTCGTAACTGCCTTCGTAGGTGTTCGCCTCCGGCAGGGACCAGTAACGCACCGGCTGCGGGTCAGCGGTGGAACTGTCAATGGTGAGCGTATGGGCCGGAGGCAGCGAATGAATGTTGGCAAAAGCACAGCAGGCCGGGTCAACATACCCCAGCAAAAGATATTGCCCTAGCACGGCACGGTTGGGCTCGCGGGGAATTTCTGGCAGTGCGAGCAGAGCCTTCAATTCCGAAGCGAACACCCAGCGATCCTGTGTTTTGGCATAGTATAGCGGCTTTTTGCCCAGTCGGTCGCGGGCCAGGAACAGCCGCTGGCAAGGACCATCCCATATCGCGAAAGCAAACATGCCGCGAATATAATTGACGCTAGCCGGACCGTATTCTTCGTAGAGCCGCAGGATGACTTCGGTGTCACTGGCCGTGCGGAAGATATACCCCTTCTGCTTTAATTGCTCACGAAGCTCACGATAGTTGTAGCATTCGCCGTTATAGATAATCCAGTGCGTGCCTTCGGGATTACTCAAGGGCTGGCCGCCGCCGGGCAGGTCGATGATGGCGAGGCGTCGATGGGCCAGTCCGCACGTACTGTGCGCCCCTTTGGCTATATGAATACCGCCGCCATCCGGCCCGCGCGGAATAAGCGTAGCCGCCATCCGCTCCAATTCGGCAGGGACGATAGGGCAACCGGGAACAAAACTAACGATGCCTGCGATGCCGCACATGGTTGAATGCTATACCCCCGTGTTGTCCGATGGCCGGGTCTGGTGCTCGCGGGAATACCGCTTTTCGTAGATATGACGCGGCCAAAATACCTGAACAACCGTCAACAAAAGAATCTTCAGGTCCAGCCAGAGGCTCTGCCGCTCGACGTATTGGACATCGAGTTCGAGCTTTTCTTCGATGGTAAGGCTGCCGCGGCCGCTGACCTGAGCCAGCCCGGTCAGGCCGGGTTTTACCTCCAGACGGCGCTTTTGGCGGTCATTCCATTCGGCCATTTGGGCCACATACAAGGGCCGAGGCCCCACCAGGGACATATCACCTTTGAGAATGTTCCAGATTTGGGGCAATTCATCGAGAGAGGCTTTGCGGAGAATCCGGCCCAAAGATGTGAGACGGGCATCGCCGCCGCCCTGGGGCGAAGGGCCAAAGGGATCACAGTCGGTCCGCATGGTGCGGAATTTATAAAGGGTAAAGGGCCGCCCAAGCTTGCCGGCCCGCTGCTGGCAAAACAGCACCGGCCGACCCTGGAAAAACATCAGACAAACCGCCACAAGTCCATAAATAATAATGAATAAAGGAAATATTACCAAGACTAGCGCGATATCGGTAAACCGCTTGATGAATTGGTTAATTCCTGACATGCCAATATTTTGCGATAAGGAATGGGTAAATGCAAGTGCAAAGCCCACCAAATCGACCCTGGTCGAAGAACCAGCGTTCACAACGTATCGTACTATGAATAATAAGGTTATTATCGGAGCTTGTATTTATATAACAACCTTCTCATTTGCAATCCCCAACGGTGTCAGATAAAGTAGTGAGATTCTGAAAAATCGATGGAAAACTATGGCAAACTTGATGAATAAGCACCGCTTCTTTGCCGATAATACTGTAGAAATACGATAGTTACATAAAAATGGCCTCCGGTCGGGAAGGCGAATGCCCTACGCGACATTGAAGTCAGGAATATTATCTGGAACATGTTAAAACTTGAGGAAAATCCTCCTATTCTGTATCCGGAGACATTGGACATTGAAGCTGCAACCCGGCCATGGTGGGTGGCACATACCAAAAGCCGCAACGAAAAATCCCTGGCGTGGTTTTTACATAAGTGTGATATTGGTTTTTTTCTGCCCCTGCGGGAAAAGCAGACGCATCGTAAAGGTCGAAAATTAAAGACGTTAATGCCGCTTTTCAGCGGCTATCTGTTTTTTTGCGGTGATGAGGAAGACCGTTATCGGGCGTTGACCAGCAATCGCATAGCCCAGGTGCTGACGGTGAAGGATCAGGCCGGACTGGCCAGAGAACTCCAGCAGATATATCAGGCGCTGCAGAGCGGATTACCGATGGACGTACACCCCGGCCTGAAAAAAGGGATGCGGTGCCGCGTGACACAAGGGCCGCTGACGGGCGTAGAAGGCGTGATTGAAGAGCGAAAAAACGTTACGCGAATTTTGCTGAAAGTGGAAATTCTCGGCCAGGCGGCCGCTGTGGAAATAAATCCGGATTTTTTGGAATCGCTGGAATAATCCGGACCGGCAGAGCGCATAAAACGCTGTAACTGCTTTATATGCAATGAGATATATAAATTTCGGCCCTGTCGCCGACAGGGACGGAGTGCATCTGAAGAGCACGAAATGAAGATTTTAATTACCGGTGGAGCCGGATTTATTGGATCGCACTTGGCCGAAAGGCTGCTGTTGGAAGGCCATTCGGTTATCGTGCTGGATAATTTTCATACCGGCAGCAAAGAGAACATTCTGCATTTATTGGACGATCCGCGGCTGGAAGTCATACGCCATGATGTAACAGACCCTTACCGTCTGGAGGTCGATTACATTTACAATCTGGCGTGTCCGGCGTCGCCGATTCACTACCAGCGAAATCCCGTCAAGACGGTATTGACGAATGTCATGGGCGCTATCAACGCCCTGAACCTGGCCAAAGATATCAAGGCACGGGTGCTCCAAGCGTCCACATCGGAAGTCTATGGCGACCCGGAAATGCACCCGCAGCCGGAGCGTTACTGGGGTAACGTCAACTGTATCGGGCCGCGAAGCTGCTACGATGAAGGCAAACGGGTCGCCGAGACACTGATGTTCGATTATCACCGGGAAAACCAGGTAGATATACGCATTGCCCGAATCTTCAATACCTATGGCCCGCGAATGCGGCCGGATGATGGGCGGGTGGTAAGCAATTTCATTTTGCAGGCGCTGCGGGGTGAGCCGATTACGATTTTCGGTGATGGCGGGCAGACACGGTCGTTTTGCTTCGTTCAGGATTTAATTGAAGGCCTGATACGATTGATGGAGCAGGAAGAAACGACCGGGCCAATGAACCTGGGCAATCCTGATGAACGCAGCATCAAAGACATCGCGGAATTAATCAACAAACTGACGAACTCTTCGAGTGAGATTACTTATAAACCGCTGCCCCAGGATGATCCGGTTCGACGACGGCCGGATATTTCTCAGGCGAGTAAGACGCTTAACTGGCAACCCACGGTATCGCTGGAAGAAGGATTGCCGCAAACCATAGAATACTTTCGACCGCTGGCGCGACGCCATGCCGCTCCGGCGCAAATGCCGCGATAATGGGAGACAACGCGGGCAGGATGCTCGCGTCACGCTTATGGGAAAACGGATTGCGATTTATGTGGGTTATCTTATCGGGGCAGCGCTGCCCCTTGCCGTGGGGGTTCATCGGCCGGGGATTACCGGGTGGAAACCGGCGCTGTACGAAGATTTAATTTACATGCGGGCAGCGCGACCTTATGTCAAACGGCAATTGATACCGTTTCTGGTTCGCCAGATAACCACCATAACCCCGCAAAACCTGAAAAGTTCCCTGCAAAATCGCTTCGCTCAGTCATCCTGGGCGAACCGGCGCGGCTGGCCGGCGACATATGCGACGGAATACGTCGCGGGTCTGGCCATTATGTACGGCTGCCTGCTGGGCGGGCTGGCGGCATTGTTTTATTTTTTAAGGTTGTTTCTGGAAATCACTCCGGCGCAAGCGCACGGCGTAACGCTGGGAACCGCATTTTTGCTGCCGCTGAGTTTATCGGGCAAAATGTATTATTATGACTGGGGCGCGTTGCTGCTGTTTACCTGGGCGTTGATTTTACTGTATCAGCAGAAGTGGCGCTGGTATTACCCGGTATTCCTGTTGGCCTGTTTAAACAAGGAAACGGCAATCCTTTTACCGGCAATTATGGCGGTATGGCTGGGACGCAAGGCATGGCGGCGGCCATTTATTTATCATGTACTCGCGCAGGTGATTTTATGCGGCGGCATTAGCCTGATGCTGGCGTGGCGGCTGCAAGATACACCGGGAGGCAACACGGAGTGGCATTTGTCGCGAAATCTGGAAATGGATTTATCGCGGCTGGCGTACCTGCGGCTGGTCATTATGGCGGCAGGAATCGTTCTGGCCTTAAAGAGTATCGGACAAGCGCCGGTATTTGTGCGCCGAGGATATCCGCTGATGTTAGTCGTGCTGCTGACGACGATGTTATTCATCGGATTTATTGACGAACTGCGGGATATGTACGAGATTCTGCCCTTTACGGTCGTATTGATGGTTATCACATGGGGTCGGCGCTGGGGCATCCGGCCGCGTCAGGAAATGCCTGCACCTATAACGAGCCGAGTCCTATAGAAAGAAAACATGGCCATGACCACAGAAAGCCATAATACCAAAACACAAAAGCCTTCATCGCCCAAAAATAAAGCGGTATTCGTTTTTATTTTAGCCCTGCTGGTCATTGCGGGGATGACGATTTTCAAGAAGAAACCGTCTATTGCCTGGCTGTCGAATTATGAAGACGGAATGCAGCAGGCCCGTCAACTGCATAAGCCGCTGCTGGTGGCATTTATGGGAAACACCCCCAACAGCAGTTGGATGGAGCGGGATTGCCATCATAGCCAATCCGTGGTGGATTTCGTAGAAAAGACGTTTGTGCCGATCTGGATTGATGGAGAGAAAAATGCTGAACTGGCGGCCAGATATGACATTACATCCTACCCGACATACGTCATTAAATGGCCGGACGGCAAGACGGATTCGCGCATTATAGCGCATTCTTCACCCTCGGCATTTATTGAAAAAATGCAAACGGGACTGGGCCACAT
>CAZOCV010000067.1:0-16410 GCA_964578395.1 uncultured Pirellulales bacterium | reverse complement strand
GGCGGATATAGGTGCTTTTGCCGCTCATATTGGGACCGGTAATAATCGCCAGCGATCCGGCGGAAGAAAGCTGAACATCGTTGGGGACAAAGCTGCCGCCCAGCGTCACATCCAGCACCGGGTGGCGGCCGTCACGAATGTCCAGGTCTGTCGTCTCCACCATCAGCGGCCGGCAATAATTTCGGCGCCTGGCGAGATGGGCCAGATTCGCCAGCACGTCTATCGTCGCCACGGCCTCGGCAATCTGCTGCAAGTGTAAGGTCTGTGAGGCGATTTTCTCCCGCAATTGTTCAAAAAGACTAGCTTCCCGCTCCTTGCAGCGCTGCTGGGCGGTGAGGGCTTCGGTTTCATACTGTTTGAGTTCATCAGTAATGTAGCGTTCGGCGTTTTTAAGCGTCTGCTTGCGAACGAAATCGCCGGGTACTTCGCCGCGATACGCCTGCGACACCTCGATATAGTAACCGAACACACGGTTGTAGCCGACCTTGAGGCTGGCCAGACCCGTGCGGTCGATGAGTCGCTTCTGATACGCCGCCAGCCAGGTTTGGCCATCGCGGCACAAGCTGCGCAAACGGTCCACCTCTTCATCATAGCCATCGCGGATGATGCCGCCATCGCGATAGCTCAATCCGGCGTGAGTATCAACGGCCGCTTCGATAAGTTGCGCCAAATCGTCGAGCGTTTCACATTGCTGGGCCAGACTCATCAGCAATCGCCCGGAACACTCGCCCAGCGTTTGGCGCAGTTTCGGCAGTTGCCGCAGCGCCTGCCCCAGTCCCAGCACATCGCGCGGCGACGCCCGGCCGGTGCTGATACGGGTGGTAATGCGTTCGATATCGGTAATGCCGCCCAGCACGTCCCGCAACGCCTGCCGCACGGCGTCAAGCTGAACCAGTTCGGCGACCCCGTCCTGGCGCAACTGAATATCACCGGCGTCATTAAGCGGGTAACACACCCACTGTCGCAATCGCCGCGCTCCCATGGCCGTGCGGGTTTCATCCAGGCAGGCTAATAATGTGCCCGCGCGGCCGCTGTCGCGCAAGGTTCGCTCCACTTCCAGGCTGCGAAGCGTATTCTGGTCCAGTTGCAGGTAACGTTCGCGCTGCACGCGCCGCAACTGATGAATATGATCCAGCGTCGTTTTTTGCGTTTCGTGAAGGTATTCCAAAATCACGCCGGCGGCGATGACGCTTTCATCGGCCTTTTCGAAGCCAAAGCCCGCCAGCGTCGCCGCCCGAAAATGTTTTTTCAATGTTTCGGCGGCCTGATGAGTATCGAACAGCCAGCCCGGCCGGCGCGTAACCGACGTTTCGGTCAACTCCCGCAGTTGCTTGATGAAACTTTCCGGTACCGCGTCGGCATCATCACTGACCAGACACTCCGCGACGCGCAGCCGCACCAGTTCATCGAGCAAATACCGGGCGGAAAGGCGCTGGGCAAAAAATTCACCGGTGGAAAGGTCCACCCAGGCCAGACCCGCTTTGCTCTGGTCACTCGACGTCTTTGCCGCCGCCTTGGGCTGCCACACCGCCGCGAGATAATTGCCGCTACGTTCATCCAGCAGGGCGTCTTCCGTGAGCGTACCCGGCGTCACCAGCCGCACGACGTCGCGTTTGACGACGCCTTTGGCCTGGGCCGGGTCTTCCACCTGCTCGCAGACGGCGACTTTGTAACCGGCCTTGATCATTTTGTGCAGGTAGCTATCGACGGCATGGTACGGCACGCCCGCCAGCGGAATCGGATTTTCGCCTTTATTGCGGGTGGTCAGGGCGATCCCCAGCACTTTAGAGCATGTCTGGGCGTCTTCATAAAACGTTTCGTAAAAATCCCCCATGCGGAAAAATAAAATCGCCTGCGGATACTGCTGTTTGAAATGGCGGTATTGCCGCATTGCCGGCGTCAGGTTATCAGTTGTTTCGCCCATGAATGGCTATCCTGCTGTCATGTTATGAATACTTCGTTCTTCCGGTGTCATTCTGAGTCCGCCTTAGGCGGACGAAGAATCTCTCTTCATCTCTCCGGAGAGACCCTTCGCTCCGCTCAGGGTGACAAAACCATCCTAATTGAAAACACTCATAAACGCCAGTTGAAACCTTCAATCATGACCCTGCAATTGCCGTAATAATATCAAGGCCGCCTCCTCATCATTACATCGGGCCACATCGGTCAGGATTCGCTCCTGCCGCGCTGTAAACACCAGCGGTAGCGCCGGGTCAAAACCCGCCAGGCCCAGCCGGGCGACCATCGTTCCGCGCAATTCATCCAGCCCCTGCGTCTGCAGGGCGGACACCCGAACCGAATCACCATGCGCGAATGCTTTCTCGGCAAGGTCGCATTTATTGAAAACCACCAGCGGCTGCTTTAACTGATGGTTGCGGATAAACGCTTGTATGGTTTCCGGCGCAGTTTCCGCGGCGTCAAATACGGCCAGAATCAGATCCGCCCCCGCTGCCTGCTCCCAGCCGCGCCGCCACGCCTGCCGTTCGAGAGTGTCGTCTGTATCGCGATGACCCGCCGTATCAATCAGCTCGACCGGTAAACCATTGATGTCGATAAGCTGCGACGTCCAGTCACGGGTGACGCCGGGAGCTGCGGCCGTAATGCTTTGCCGCCTGCCCCCCAGGGCGTTGGCCAGCGTGCTTTTGCCGGCATTGACCGGGCCAAGCAGCACCACGCGCGCTGGGACTAATAAGTTTCGTACCCATCGATACGTTGCACCTAAAGCAGCGGCCTCATTCCTGATGCGTTGCCAAACACCATTCACCCCATACTTCAAATCGTTCATGGCTTTGGCGGTCCATGCCCATAATCCACCCGGATACTGGCCTAAAACCGCCCGCACAGCCAATTCCGTTAACGCTCGTGGTAGTGTTCGCTCAATGTCCTGAACAATGCCGCCTTCCGGCGATAGCTCCTCCCAGTCCACCACTTCAACCCCGCATCGCTTTAAGAGCAGCAACAGCCGCTGAATAATACGCTGGCCGCCATGACAGTGAATTTCCACACCTTCCTCATCGACATGGACCAGCGCTTCATCAATTTTCTGGTCTTGGTCATATACATCCCCCAGCATCAAACGCCCCGGCTCGTGCCCATCACTCTTACCTCGCGGCGTAAAAATACGTTCGAGAATCGAACTGGTTGCCTCCCCCGTCAGACGAATCACGGCAATACCCGCAGCACCGCCGCCGGTTATGACCGCCGCCCGCGTCGTCATGGCGTCGTTGGCTCCTGTGCTTCACGAAAACGTCGATAGGCCAGATATATACCATCCAAACACAAATCCGGCACCAGCGAATCAATAAAGTCGCACTTCTGCGCAATCAGGCGGGCATACCCGCCCGTGGCAATGACGTGGGGCCAATGCCCCAGTTCCGTGGCGTAACGCTCGATAATCTCCCGCAGCGATCCCAGGGCGGCATAATAAATGCCGCTGCGTATCGCCGATTCCGTATTCGTGCCGTATAACTGATCCGGCACGCGTATCTGCACCTGCGGCAAAGCGTCCGTATGCTCGTGTAAAGACAGAGCCGACAGCCCCAGTCCCGGCAAAATCATCCCGCCAAGAAAAATGCCGTGGTCATTGACCAGATCGATGGTCGTGGCCGTGCCGAAACTCGCCACCGCCACCGCAGCGCCGATGACCTGATAGGCCGCGAACGCCGTCATCAGTCTGTCCTGCCCCAGCGCTTCGGTATTTTCCACCGCCGTTTTCATTTCCAGCGGCACATCGCGGCCCATCAGCAATATCCGCTGATCCAGCGTATCCCCTACCGCCGCCTCGACCAGAACCAGCGCCTTTTGATTGACCGACGACACCACTACCGGCACCGTTTTGGCCCCCAGCGGCTGGGGCCCGCAGCGGTCGCGCATAGCGCGAATGATCCCTCCCAGCTTTTGTATTTCCTCAAGCGGCACCTGCTCGCTCCGCACCGGTTCATCATTGGCGAACACGCCAATGGAAACGGTGCTGTTGCCGACGTCAATCGCTATCATGTCCATTATGAAGGCCTGCTTTCATGAGCGGCGGCTTGCTCTTCTGCACGACATTGCTGCACCACCCGCCATAACTTCTCCCCGAAACCTTCCAGCCCGCGGCCGGTTACCGCCGAAATCGCTATTAACTTTTGCCCCAATGCCTCCTGCAGCAATTCTAAATAAGTCTGGTCGCTATCCAGATCCATTTTCGCGGCGACAATGATCTCCGGTTTCCGGGCCAGTGTCTGACTGTAACGGCTCAGCTCTTCTCGAATCACCTGGTAATTTCTGGCGGGGTCGCCGCTTTCGCCGCCGGTAACGTCCAATAAATGTACAATAACCCGCGTGCGCTCGATATGTCGTAAAAATTCGTGCCCCAGGCCGTACCCGGCGTGAGAACCTTCTATCAATCCCGGAATATCCGCCACCACCAAACGGCGATATTGGCTTAATTCCACAATCCCCAGATGGGGCTGCAAGGTCGTGAAAGGATAGGCCGCAATTTTGGGACGGGCTGCGGAAATGCGCGATAACAGCGTGCTTTTGCCGGCGTTGGGCAGTCCCACCAGACCAACATCGGCAATTAATTTCAGTTCCAGCCGCAAATGCCGTTCCTGGCCGGGGCGGCCTTCCTCAAACTCGCGCGGCGTCTGGTGGGTCGCCGTGGCAAAACGGGCGTTGCCTTTGCCGCCGCGTCCGCCTTGCGCCACACATACCCGTTCGCCCGCGTGCGTTAAATCCAATAACACTACGCCCCGGTCCAGATCATGCACCACTGTTCCCGCCGGCACTTTTATAATCAAATCTTCCCCGCCTTTACCGGTGCAATTGGCGCCGCTGCCATTGTGGCCGCGCTGTGCTTTCCAGTGATGCCGCCCCGCAAAATCCAGCAGCGTATCAATCTCTTCCACCGCCTCCATATAAACACTGCCGCCGTCGCCGCCATCGCCGCCGTCAGGACCGCCACGGGGCACAAACTTTTCCCGCCGAAAACTCAGACACCCATCCCCCCCATCGCCCGCCTTCACCTGAATTTCCGCTTCATCAATAAACATCGACGCTGCTCGTATGTTTCATTCTTCATCGTACGAAGAATCTTTTCCTACAATTAACCGATAGTCCTCGCGTGCGCTGAGGGAACTTCCTGCTAAAAAAAAGAGCAGCACCCAAGGCGCCGCTCTTAAAATTTCGTGTCGCGGACATTCTACCCGCGGATCTTCGTTTTTAAATATCCGTGTCAGGCTTGCTTTACGACCACACGCCGGCCTTGAAACGCCACTACGCCATCAATCAGTGCAAAAAGGGTATTATCACGCCCCATACCCACACCGGCTCCGGCCTTGAACGGCGTACCGCATTGCCGCACAATGATTGAACCAGCCTGAATGGATTGCCCGCCAAATACTTTGACACCGCGATACTGCGGATTGCTGTCACGACCGTTACGCGATGAACCTTGTCCCTTTTTATGCGCCATACTACATCAACCTTTCAATATTACTTTCACTCTGCTGCCATTCCAAGCCCGCCTTGGGCGGACGAAGAAACTCTCTTCGTTAAACTAGAGAAGCCCTTCGCTGCGCTGGGGCTGACACACACAAACCTTATCTCATAATCCAGTTGCGGCCGCGATACAGCAACACCCGCTTGTCGGGATTGTACTCATCGCCCGGAACCTGGTATTCCAACGCCAATGTTTTACGCAGCAATACCGTATCCGACTGCCCCGGTTGGCCGGCCAAAGGATTATTGACCTGCACAGTCTCATTGGAAAGACCGGAAATAAATATTTGCACCTTATTGGCCTGCGGATCAAAATCCTCAAAAATCGCCACGGTATCCCGTGCGTTATCTTCGCCCTGTAAAATCGGCCCGGTAACCTGACCTTCCGTCTCCAACAGTGGAATGACCGATTCATGTCGCTGACGAATCGCCTCAAACACCTGCCGCCGCGACTTGGCGCCGCCGGTATATGTCTTCAGCGTATCGGTAAAAAGATCCGCTCGCGGGTAAAAGTTGACATCTTCACCGGTATTGTTCGTCACGGTATAAAGTATATACCAAAATCGCGTCGGCTCGGTATTACCCGGCAAAACGACGCTGATTTGTTGGGGTTGGTCATGTAGTTGAACATCCAACTGCCATAAGCCGGGTTCCGGTGCCAGCGAAGGCCTCGGCGCCGCACAGACATACAACCCTGCCGCCAACAGGAATAAACCTGCTGACAACGCTACAAACGCCTGGTGATGTCGTATCTTATTCATCGCGTATCTTCCTTGCGCATAAGACGCTACAGTTTACCCCCCGCATCCGTTCTGTCAAGTCATTTTCCGTCTTAACCGGTGTTCAATCATATTTTTTCTCTGGTTATATCCACTTTAGCGTTCCTCTGTTACAATAACCTTATGGCCGGAACTCGCAAATATAACATAACTGATTTATTTGGAAGAAGTTACCAAAAAACCATCCCTCAGCTTATACAGATGCAAAAGGATTGGGGACACCTTGTCCGCCAAATCCCCCTGATGCGCCCTGTTCGTACCATCGCCGGGGCGGACCTTACTTTTAGTGATGACGGCCGTGAATGCTGGGCCGAAGTTGTGGTGCTGTCTTTTCCAAAATTTGAAATCATCGAAAAAGCTCAAATCCGCATGAAGGTCACATTTCCCTATGTACCTGGCTTACTTAGCTTGAGGGAAGCACCTGCCATTTTGGCTGCTTTTTCGCAAATTCGCAACCGGCCGGATGTTCTCATGGTTGATGGCCAGGGTTTGGCCCACCCTCGCCGAATGGGATTAGCCTGTCATTTGGGACTTATGCTCGATTTACCCACTATTGGCTGTGCGAAAAGTCGCCTGATAGGCCAATTTCGGCCCCCCGGCCCGCGAAAAGGCCGTTCTTGCCGGTTGTTGTATCAGGGAGAAGTTGTTGGCCGCGTGGTTCGTACTCGGGACAGGGTTAAACCCCTGTTTGTTTCCGTCGGCCACAAAATTACTCTTATCCAGGCTGTAAATCTGGTGCTGCGCTGCTGCCGCAGTTTTCGACTGCCGGAACCCACCCGCCAGGCTCACCAATTTGTTACCTGTTTAAGGCAGACATTTTCTGGACAGACAAGTCCTTAAAAGGTATAATAAAATTTTGCTCATTATCGGAATGGGCAATGAAAATTGACGACACCTAAGTTTTATTTGGTAGCTCCATTCTAATGAACGATGCAACACGCCCACTAACTCCCTCGGATTCTCCAGACACGTTACCCACAACATCCGTACCTGAAAAGACTTCGCCGTCTTCAGTACCTGATGCGACCCCCCTGAATCAGCCAACTCCCTCCGACACGGCCCTCCCCCCGCAACCAGCGAAAACCCCACCTCCGGTACTTCAACCGGGTCCAGAACTGGACGCCGGCCTGGAGGAAGAAATTTCCGCGGCTCTGGGCGACATGAGCCTGATGGACATGATTGACGATATCGCCCCTCCCGCCGCGGAAGCCAAGGCCGGATTGAACACCCCCGGTGAAGCGACCGGCGGCCTGCGCACCGGGCGCATCATCCGTATCGACGGCGGCGACATTTTCGTGGATCTGGGCGGCAAAGATCAGGGTATTCTGCCGCGTACTGAAATCGAGGACACCGATGTGGTGGAAGTCGGCCACACTATTGATGTGTGCGTCGTGGGCGAAGAAGATCGCGATGGTTTGCTGATTTTATCGAAAAAATCCGCCGATCAGCAGATACTCCGCCGCAATCTTAAACCCGGCGTTCTTGTGGAAGCGCGGGTCATCGGCACAAACAAAGGCGGCCTGGAAATGGACATCAAAGGCCTGCGCGCTTTTATGCCCGCCGGTCAGATCGATTTGATGCACATAGAAAATCTCGATTCACTCATCGGTCAGCGTTATGAATGCGAAGTCATTCAGGTTGAACGCGGCGATCAAAATGTGGTGTTAAGCCGGCGCAATCTTCTGCTGCGCGAGCGCGAAGTGCAAAAACAACAAACCTGGAATGAACTCAATGTCGGTGAAACCCGCCACGGCATCGTCCGCAATATAATGGATTACGGCGCGTTCGTGGACATTGGCGGTGTTGACGGCCTGCTGCATATCAGAGAAATTAGCTGGGCGCGTCTCAAGCATCCCAGTGAAGTGCTTAGCGCAGGTCAGGGCATCGATGTTGTTATCATTGACCTCGACCGCGAAAAACAGCGGATCTCGCTGAGTCTGCGGCGAGCGGGAGCCGATCCCTGGACGCTGGTGGAACAAAATTACCCCATCGGTTTGCGCTGCCAGGCACAAATCGTCAATTTGATGAATTTTGGCGCGTTTGCTCAGCTTGAGCCGGGCGTGGAAGGGCTTATCCCTATCAGCCAGATGACCTGGGCCGGACGAATTCGCCACCCCGGAGACGTCGTCCAGGTGGGTCAGATGGTCGAGGTCGAAATTATGGACATCGATATCGCCAAAAAACGCATCAGCCTGAGCATGAAACGCCTGGAAGAAAATCCCTGGAGCAACATTGCCGACCGCTATCAGCCCGACCATAACTATACCGGCCAGGTCGCCCGGCTGACCGACTTCGGCGCTTTCATCACCCTTGAACCGGGCGTGGATGGACTGGTGCATATCTCCGAACTTTCGGACAAGCACGTCAACCGAACCAGCGATGTCCTGCGTGAAGGCCAAAATGTCGAGGTCAGAGTTCTTAGCGTCGATCCTCAAAATCGCCGTATATCATTGAGTATAAAAGCGATGCTTCTGGAGCAGGCCAAAGACACTTCCGGAATGGAGTCCGCTTCGGCAGAAATGCCTGGGCCTACCGAACCAATCGCCCCTCCGGCCAACAAGCCTTCCACCAAACGATCCAAATCACGTCGCGGCGGACTTGACTGGAGCTGGTAAAGCCCACTGCCGGTCAAGAAAATCTCTCCGTTGGGCCGATACCAATCATATAGAATTGGTTCGACAGGGAATGTGTGCGCCCCGCCGGCCTTTAGCCTGGGACCAATAAAAACAGGAACCTTATATACGGAGTTTTTCGTGATGAACTCAATCGCTTCACCATACTGTCTGTTGATTTTATCTTTACTACTTCTGACCGCTCCCGCGCTGGCGATAGTGGAACAAGGTACGGATACGGATGGCGATGTTTACCAGGTCCAATTGCTGGGCGTCGGCAATATCGCCAGTTCCAGTCTTACCGCCATGCAGGTTGCGGGCACAAACGCCGGAACGATGATTTCTGTTACGGTAAAGCAAATTATCGGCGATGGAAAAGTGAATGTCTCCAGTTTCAGCACCGGCGGCTCCGACCTGGGTACGCTGCGCATCAGCGGCGATTTGGGTGATCTGGCGTGTGGAGCTTTGGGGACACTGGATGTACAAAGTATCGGCGCAGCGCAAACCGCCAGCACCCTGACCATCAGCGGCCCCCTCGGTCGCCTGGCCTGTCCCTACGGCATTCATTGCGCCGCCATGACTATCGGAGGCCATGTTACGAGTTGGACGGTCGGGCAGCGCAATAACAGTATCGGCGTCATTCGCCAATCGGAAATTATTATCGGCGGCAATGTCAACCAGCTTACCCTTAATCAGTCGCTTACCGCAGGATCTGTATTCGATGTCGGCGGGAATCTTTCTTTCGCTCGTATTTACGGCGATATCGCCGCCAGCACCCTCGCGGTTGATGGTTATGTCAGCCAGTTAACCATCAGCGGCGGCGTCAGCAACGGCAGCGAACTGGTTATCGGCGGCAATACAGGACAACTGAATATCTCCAAAACCGTTAGTGACGCCCAATTAAATATCGGCGGCAAACTCAACAACGCCCGTATTGATACCGATCTGGCCGACAGTACCCTGTACTGTGCCGAAATCGGCAGTTTAACCGTCAGCGATGACCTCAGCAACGCGGTTCTTCGGATCATTGGCGATGTCGGCGCGGTTAGCGCCGGTGATGTCAGCGGCCTGATGCTTGCCGTCAGCGGACGACTGGATCGCTTCACCGTTAACCGCGATTTGCGAAATGCCGATATTGCCGCTCTCGTCGGCATCGGTCGCGTTATGGTCATGCGGGACGTCAATCGCACCAACATTATTGCCGGCATTGATTTTGGTGATGATCTGACCCGCGACCCCAATGACACCGTAGATGGCAACGCCGATATCGACTCGATTTTTGTGCTGGGTGAAATGGTGGATACCAGCATCGCCGCCGGGGTTGACGCCGCGGGCCCGTCCTATCAGTACGGCGACGGCGACGACTTTGCCGTCAACAACCACACCGGCACCAGCCGCATTTACAGCCTGATTGTCACCGGCCAGATTCGTTCCACCCAACTGGCCGGCGAAACCTTTGCCCTCACCGCCGATGACGGCATCGACGTGCTCACATCCGCCGGCCGCCGCTTTACCGGCGCCGCCGGCGTTATCGTCCAGGAATTCTAAGCGGTTATTTTTTTCGATACCAAATCAGCGATGAATCGGGAGCGCGGGTTAATTCAACATCCAGCCCTTTGGCAAGTTCCGCGCCGGTTAACGTGCGTTTTTCTCCGGCCGGCCAAATCGTCAATTCATACGTTAGCGCAGATTCCATCTCATGCAGGGGAAAAGTCGCTTTGGCAATCGGGCTTTGCGGCCGACGACAGACAATAACAACGCCTTCATTCAGATCGGACCGGTGATACTGGCCGGCAAACCACATCGCCTCATCGCGCGAATAAGGTAAAAGCGGATACCACCCGCCCACCAGACAGTGCCGAACGGCTTTATACTGCTCAATCAGAACCTTGGCTCGCTCCATGTCAAATTCAGGGTCATCCGTAATCCATCCCAGGCATACGGAACCCGCCAGCACCGAATGAAACGAATAATCATCCAGCCGGCTAATTGGCGCAAACAAAAGATTATTGGGAAGGTACTGGCTTAATCCCCACGTGGTCGCCTGGTCCACCGTATCGTCAAACCAGAAATCGGATTTCTGATGAATGTGCATCCGCATAATCGTTTCCAGGTCGATGCGCCGGCCGCCGGCGGCGCAGCCTTCACGCAGAGCGTCCGGAAACGCCTCAGCCAGCCGATCCCAGTAGGCGTATATGCCGGCAATGAATTTCATCTCCGTAATTCCCTGCCGGTCCGGCGCATCATTATCCCACCAATGATCCAGAGGCTCCATGTTAAAGTCCTGCCGGTAAAAACCAAATCCCGGCAGTGACATAAAATCCTTAACGATATTGAAAAAATGCTCCTGGACTTGGGGTATTCCAAAATTCGCCAAACCACAATTGCTCAAGCCTTTTATTTGCCCCGGCTTATCACCGGTATCTTTGGGCCAAAGCACCCAATCGGGATGTTCGACATGAAATGAGGTATGGGGAAACACCCGTTCGATTTCAAACCACAGGCCGTAAACCATATTGTTTTCGAGAGCCGCTTTTGCCAGCGGAGCCATGCCGTCCGGATAGGCATCCTTACGCGGCGTCCAGTTGCCCGCCCCTGCCGGCCAGCCGCCTTCGAACCACCCGGCGTCCGTCAGCAATGCTTCAATGCCCAGCGGAGCATAGGCCTTAATAAGAGAAATCTGGTTTTGGGCGTTGGTCTGGTTCAGCCAGCCGCCGCCCCGAGTGAAGGCGGTATTGCAGTAATAAATCGGCAACATCGCCTCACCGGCCCGTTTGGGACAATAGTGTTTATAAATAAGCTGGCGGAACTCCGCATTGGCGCGCCAGCCATGCTCCGGCCAAAAATACACCAAAATCCGCGGCATCCGCACCTTTTCGCCGGGATAAAGGCGAAAATGGGTTCTCTCCAAACCGGCCTGAATATGAAGACGGCGGTCATCCGGCGTTTCAAAGACGCTTTGCCACTGGCCCGACCAGCCAACAGCAATAATGAAACTGCCGGCGCCGGTTTCCACTTTGAAAAAGGGCAAATCCTTGTTGGAGGAACGACCTTCGCGTCCGCCCAGAACTTCGCGATTCTCCGGCTGAAAAGTCCCTACATTTTTACGGCGAATTCCCACCACGGACGGCTCAAAATCATCGGGACGATTAAAAGAACCTTTCGTTTTATGTAAACGAAACGGCTCATACCAGGCCAGAGGATGTTCCAGCACCATCTTCAGGCACTGAAAATCACTAATAATACCGGTATTCTCCGTACCTGTATTTTCCAGATAAAACACCCACTCCACCGCGGCAAAATCATCAAAACGCGTTGCCTCCCACGTTAATTCCAAGCCCTCCGGCGAGCGCCAGACCGTTGTTATGATGGTTTTATCGGCGTCAATTTTTTCCTGACGCACCTGGCGCGTCCACTGGGCGAGCAGCCCGGAACCGGCCTCTCCGTCATATTGAAAGGAAAAGGGAACATCGTCAGGATTAAGTAGTTGTGGAGGAGAAAACGTCGGATTCGCCATAATCCTATTTCCTTGAAAAGAGAAAATATAACATAAAACCGCCAAGATCCACCATTTACGTATGGCCGAATAATATTTGCTGAAATTTTTCATCTGTTTGATCCTCGAAAAATCAAAAGTTTCAACTGTTGAAATGGCCGGCAAGATATAAATTTCTGCCGAAGATTATCCTGAACACGAATAATCTTTTAACGCGCCCGACAGGATTCGAACCTGTGACCTACGGATTAGAAATCCGTTGCTCTATCCAACTGAGCTACGGGCGCAAATAACATAACTCTATCAATTTCAAATAATTATATATCTTCCGCACCGGGCGGATAAACATTATCATAAACCCTGACAACTGATATTGCAATGCCGCGGATTATGATTTTGTAATACCCGGACCGGTTCAAAATAGCTTCACGTTTATCTGTAAATTCGGGCATTAAAAAACCGTACGACAGGTCGCCGTACGGTTAATTTTTTTGCGAATTCGGAACGCTTATTTTTCGGTGCGAACCTGATCCAGAATCATCCGGCTGATCCGCGGGCTGGGCAGATTAAGCGAACCATAAGCCTGCGCAGACATATTCCGCAGTTCGGGCTGAGCCTGCTGGTCATTGATGACGGTGTATAGACCGTCAATCTGTTCGCTGGAAAGAAGGTTGCCAAACGCCTTGGCGGATACCGCCAGGTTTTCCAGACAGTGCAGGCGAAGTTCAAGGGGAAGATCACCGTTGAGCGACATGTCGGCAAGCTTGCGCTGAGAATCAGCACCATCGATACGGGCAAGGGTTTCAATGGCCAAACGCTGGATGTTGCCGCGCCCATCCGCGGTAGCGGCGATGAGGGCGGATTCGGCGTCTTTAACCGCCAGAATATCCTGCCGCACCTGAGCCAGCCGCCATAGCGCTTCCACGGCCCCAACGGCATACTGCTGGGCTTTTTCGGCCTGAAAAACCTCCGCATGATTGCGTTTGAGAATACGATCGCGGGCGGCAAGAATTTCTTCAACGGGCGTCTGGCTGAGCAGCACTTCCACAAACGGACTTTTGTCCTGTATCGCGCGGGCGCGGGCCAGATCACCGCTATCCGCTAAAACCACCGTGGGCACAAAAGCCAGACGCAAGTTTTGAGCCTGCAATTCCAGCGCCCGTTCCACATCCGGGGAACTCATGCCGTAACCCAGAACCATAAAGTCAACACTGGCGACGGCATTGCTCTGCTGTACGGCCACGCCGTAATTAGCGTTACGAACCACTTCGGTAAAACCACCGGCGGTCGTCAACGCGGCGGCAAGTTCGTTGCAGCGATTATCATCGGGCATCGCCAGCAGCGCGTAACTTTGGCCTTGCTGCCGCAAGGCATCGGCAAGCGTCGGCGTCACCCGCTCACTTTTGGGAAAAGCGCGGTCAGGCAGCGCGCCGGCCAGCGCCAGCGCAGCGCTGTAACGCACTTCCCGATCCGGATAAAGCAGCGCATCAATCAGCGGTTGATGGTCCTGCAGTTCAAACAGTAAGGATTGCTGGCCGCTGTTACGCTGGAGAACATGAATGATCGCCAGCGCCAAAGGACGATTACGGTTATCCAACGCCCGCCGCAGACTGCGATGCAGATATTCCGGACCGGCGGTCAGGGCATAGGTGGCGGCGTCGGCATGGTTGGCGCCGAAATAACCGGGCTGGGTAAAGCCCTCGGCTTCCAGACGGAAAAAGCCCGACAGCCACAGCGAAACCGCGTTGGGCAAATTGGCGTTGAGACGAAGGGCATCTTCGCAGGCGCGCATCGTCATAAGCTCATCAAACGCCCCGCGCTGGACCTGCTCGTAAATCAAACCTTTTTCCGCATTCCAAAACCAGACCGTGGCCAACTCCTGATTTTCAGGAACGGCCAGGGAAGGAGCCATATCGTAATAGTTTTGGGCCAACTGTTCAAAACGCTCCGCGGCGGAAGCATTGCCGGCCGATTGGCCGCGGGCGATGGTCTCCATGGCGACGCCGGCGGCGGCCTGGAGGGCAACGGAAGCATCAGACATTTCCCGGATTTCCTGCATATAGGGCAACGCCTGTTCATAGCCGATCTTGCCGAGAGCCTCCAGGATAACCAGTTTCAAATTCAGATCATCTGTTCCCTGCAGAGCGGCGACCAGAGGATTCACCGCCGGTTTACCAATCTGAGCCATGGCCCATTGCACATCGGCATATTCCGCTTTGCGGGCGGGATCACGCAATACCTCGATCATAACCGGAATGGACCATTCACCACTATCCTGCAGGCGTTTGAGGGCCAGCATTCGCGCCCGCGTGGTGCCGTGAAGACGATTGACCTCTTCGGTGATGCGCTGGCGGTCGGTACGCACATTAAATCGCCCCTGCTCGATAATCTTCGATATTTCGACGGCGATGTCCGCCAAAGGGGTATTTTCCTGCATGCGGGTGAGGGTGCGATAGACGTTGGGATAACGGTCGCTCTCGGCAAGCTGAAGGATAAGCACGGGGTCTGGCTTAGCATCAACCAGCGCCTGGCCGTAACCCTGGGCCAGTTCCCACTGCCCGATAAGGGTATAATGCATGAATTCATCCCAGAGTTCAGCAGGCCCCATGTTGGCGGCCGCCGCCGGCTGAGCCGTAGCAACGGAAATGCCTCCCGCCAGACAAATCACTCCCAGGACAACGTTTCGCAACAGGGCCATAACCCTTGTATTCATTCTGTGCCTCCGCATCTGTAGGCTAATTTTAAATTCATATTAACATAACCCGATTTATAATAACGAGTTACACTTTCATTCGGGGTGGTTCATTATAGGCTCGATCATAACTTTGTCAATTATAAAGCCGGCGGTTTTTGAGACTAACCGACGGTTAAATACATTAACTCGGTGTCGCCTGCGCCTTTTCCGCCAGAATATCGAGTTTTTCACGGACTTCCTGGGCCATACGGCTGTTGGGATACTCCTCGACGATCTTTCGGCCCAGGTTCAGCGCCTGGGACCATTTCTTTTCCGTAACAAACAACTTAAACTGCACGCCCATATTCAGCAGCTTGGCTTTAAAGACACCACGGGCGGATTCCTCCAGAGCGGCGGCCTCAGTGGGCGTGAGGTAATCGTCCAGCAACTTGAGCAGTTCGACTCCCTGATCGATGTCGTTTTTCTTGACGGCCGCTTCCCACCGGGCCAGCAGTTCTTTTTTGTGCTCTTCGCGGCGTTTTTCCGTTTCGCCATGCAACTTTTGCACTTCGGGCTGCTGAGGATAGAGACTCATTAGGGATTCAACCTCCCGCTGGGCATCGGCGTAATGGTGAATCATCCAGAGAGATTCGATATGTTTGATGGCCTCTTCCAGTTTTTCCTGGCGAGTGGCGTTTTTCAGACGCTGCAGTTCGGCGCGTAAGCGGGTCGCATCATCGGCAGCGCCAAAACGATCTTCCAGTTCCTTAATAAGCAGGATGGCGCTGCTCCAGCGTTCCATGCGGATGTCTTCTTCGATGGCTCCGGTAAGAACCATACGGTCTTTTTCGCGAAAGGCGATGGTCTTGATTTTGTCGCTGAGGAGGAGATTTTCGTTGATATTGGTCAGGACCGCCTCGGTCTGCGTCTGGCCGGCAAGAAGCTTGCGAATATCGGCGACCAGCGAGTCGTTCCCGTCCGAAAGCCGGCCTATGTCTCCCACCAGAGTTACAAAGGTTACCGCCAGGGCGGCCACACCCAGCAGTAATGAGGCCGCCAGCAGAATGGACCGGACAAATACCCAGTCCTCACCGGTGATGACACTGGCGGCCAGGGCCAGATGAAATATCAAACCGGCCGCCAAAACAATCACCGCCGCCAGCCACAATCCCGCTACGGCCGCCGACCCCGTTTTACCTTGCTTTGCTGTCGCCATCGCATCGCCTCCGTATCTATTACTTGCACACGGCGTCTTCCTACCCGCCGCAACGAACGTTATATTATATCTTAGCGCAAGCTGCCTTAATAGCCCATCTCCGTACCCGAACCTATGCTTCTTAAAAGTATATCCACTTCATTGATATACCC
>CAZOCV010000066.1:0-16426 GCA_964578395.1 uncultured Pirellulales bacterium | reverse complement strand
CGCGGCGCGCTCCATAATACGCTGGGTAAACAATCCCTCTCGCAAACCACCCCTCTCCGCCGCACCCTCGACATCGATGGCGTTCGCGGCATGGTCTTCAGCCGCGATATCCTCCCCGACCCCGTTAAACAACCGGCCAAGTACTTCAGCACCGCTTACGGCCTGCCCGTCTGGCTCATCGAACGCTGGCTCAAAAATTGGCCCCAGCCCACCGTTTACGAGCTGTGCCAGGCCGCCAACCGTCGCCCCACCCTCACCCTGCGCCTCAACTGCCTGCGCTGTCGAACCAACCAACTCGCTCTACAGTTTCAACAAGCCGGCATCGACTTCATCCTCGATAACCACACCATTTTCATTCCCAGGCCCATCGATCCTCGCCGCCTGCCCGGCTACGATGAGGGCCTCTTCAGCGTTCAGGACCACACGGCTCAGCAAGTCGCTCCCCGCCTCGAACCCCAACCCGGCATGCGCATCCTTGACCTCTGCGCTGCCCCCGGCGGCAAGGCCACGCATCTGGCCGAACTGATGAACAATCAGGGAACGATTGTCGCCTGCGACGTCTCAGCCGATAAACTCGCCCGTATCGAAGAAAACGCCCGTCGCCTGGGCCTGACTATTATTCAGACCTGCATCGCCGCCGACCTCCCCCAATTGCTGGAAAAACACGGTCTCTTCGACGCCGTTCTCGCCGACGTCCCCTGCAGCAACACCGGTGTCCTCGCCCGCCGCGTCGAAGTCCGCCACCGCCTCACCCCCTCCGGCCTCAAAGACCTCGCCAAAATCCAGGCCCAACTCCTTCAAACCGCCCGCAGCGCCCTCCGCCCCGGCGGCAAACTCCTCTACAGCACCTGTTCCATTGAAACTGTCGAAAATATGTTGCAGGTCCAGCGTTTTCTGACGCACCATCCCGAGGATAAACTACTCACCGAATCGCTTATCCTGCCGGGCGTTTTACCCCCCGAAAACGCACCGCCCGCCGGCCTCCCTCATGATGGCGGTTATACGGCCTTAATCCAACACGCCTGAGAACCTCTATGAAACGTGATGCGTCCGCCTCAGGCATCCTGCTCGCATTCTTCCCAACCGCCAACCAAGTTTATGACGCGAAAAAGCCCCACGCGCCGGGTGCCATGCTCACGCTCGCGTGAGCATGTCTTGTACCATTACCCTTTGTCCAATTTATCCCACCTCTATATGTCCTATATGTCTTATTCGTCCTATTCCATCAGGAATAAAAAGGGTGTCAGGAAAAAAATTCATCCCTCATCCCGCGCGCCTCGCGCGAGCAGGCATTAATACGCTCAAAGGCTTCCTTAGTGACGTGTTCCGGTACGCCCCCGGAATCCATAAACATGTAACGTCCGTACTGCCGCGCGAGCTTGCCCATTTTTTCCAGATGCGTTTTTTGCTGCTCCCACGACCACCCCCAGAAACTCGTCGGAAATCCGCCCACCGCCACGAACTTCCGCCCCGGCCAGTTGAGAATGTCTTCAATATGATGTCCCTCTTCAGGATCAAACGGATTGATAAAATCAAAACCGCACTCATTGAAATCGTTCAAAATCGGCTGAATAGCCCCGTGCGAATGCAAATGAACCGAGCCGCCGCGATCATGCACCAACTCGCATATCTTCTTGTGCCAGGGCTTGATCAAATCCCGATACATATTCGGCGAGATAAGCAGACTTTGCTTCGTGCCCAAATCATCACAGAATACCACGCCGTCCACCCCGGCGTCCATCATGTGTCCGGCCGCTTTCAGGTTCCACTCGCCGATTCGCCGAATGCACTCCCGGATAAAATCCTGTTCCAGAACTATCGTCGTCAGCAATATCTCGTAATCCATCAGAAAATAATGCAGCGAACTGAAAAATCCGTTGAGCGACCCCGCTACATATTCGCCCCGGCGGTGCAGGTACGCCGCATCGCTGCGCATGCCTTCGTAACGCCGGGGGTTATCCGCGTCAGGCAGTTTCAGTTTATCGATATCCTCCGGCCCGCGCAACGGCGCATCAAAAAAATGATAAAAGTGTGGATGAAACTGTACTTTCGCCTTAACTCCGGTTTCGTATTCCGCAATTAGTAGATTGTCGCTTCTTTCAATAATTCGCGCCGCAAATTCACCGGGCAGCCCGTGGCCGAACGATTGGTTGGCCCCTGGGCCGAGCATCGACATCGATTGACCCGTATAACGGTTAAACGCGATCATTTTATCGAGGTTCTCCGGCCCAATCGCCGAAAAATCAAACGTATCAGGCCGGTCATAAAGCCACATCGGCGTGTAATGGCACTCCGCCGGCGTCAATCGCCGGGCCAGCGCCGCATTGAAAAACCCCATCCATTGTTGTGCGGCCGGAACCGTTTTATCCCCGGCTATTATCGCTTTTATCCATTCATTTCTGGTCATTTTTGTCCTCTTCACATAATCCGCAAAAAATTATAAATTTTATAGAAATTCATTTTACCGCCTTTTTTTGCTGAAAAAATAAACAATAATCGCCTATTATTGTCTGAAAATGCACCAAAACCCGCATTATCGGACACACCTGAGTCCCCAACAAATAATTATTTCCCCAAAGGAAGATTAAATCATTCATTTATCTCCCGCCGATATGTCATATATCGTAAAATTCGGTTCTTCCCGACCTGTTTTTGCTATGGAGTATGTTGAAAGTGACGCGGGCATCCTGCCCGCGCTGCAAGTGGCTTGGGCGTCCCGCCCAAGATTCAAAGTGTGTTACAGGCATCCTGCCCGCGATTAAAATTATTTCAGAGGTTTTCCCTATGTCGTCGGTCGAAACAATCGTCATTTTTGCCGCTTTGGCAGCCTTAGCCGGCGGCGGCTTGATCTTATTGCATTCCCTCGCAACTCATCGCCGACACCTCTTCCAGGCCCTCAAAATCGAAATGGATATTGAATCTCGTGAAGAATTGTTCCGCCAGCAGCAGGAAAAAATCCGTAAAAAACAGGCCGAGGAAGGCAAAGAAGAAGTTATCACCGTTGGCGGCGCTGTCCCCTAATCCAACGTGACGCGTCCGCCTAAGGCGGACTACCCGCGATGGAAGTGGCTTGGGCGTCCCGCCCAAGATTCTGACGGTTAACGATCTCGTTCTCACGAGGGGCTAACGGGGGAAAACGGATGGGAAAAAATTTCTAAAAATCTTCTTTGACAAGGTTTGGCGGTGGGGTTATATTTTATTTGCAAGTTACGGGTCCCCCCCCGCTGTCGGTTGCCCCCCCCAGCTGGCAGCACCCCGTAGCTTGCTTTTTTAAACTCAAAGGCGATGTGCCCGATTCGTCGGGGTGCACCCTACGGGGTGTCAGGCAGGTCGGGCCATCGTTTTTTCATTTTCTCAGATAGATGTTTTCCCGGTGTGTTTACTTAGGATGGCGGTGTTTTGGCCAGATGGGGGGGTGTTCGCCTGGCGAATATGCTGCATAAGTGTCTGTAGATAATGGGGATATAAGATGATGATGGCGTGTAAGAGAGATTCTTCCCGCCTGAGGCGGGCCTTTGGCGGACTCAACATGACAAATTCATTAGTGTTTGTGAATAATAGAGATATGAACTGACGGCCGCTTGATAAAGCGCGGGCAGGATGCCCGCGTCACTTTTTGCGGCAGTAATTATCTAAAACGGGCAGGGATTAGTAATTGGTTTTTAAGGCGGGGGCCTGAGCGAAACCTTCGGAGGATTCACGGAAGAGGGTTTGGCCGGGGGCGAAATCCTGGCCGGAGATGACCTCCGCAATGGAATACTGGTCGGTTACATTGACGATACGGACGCGGCCAAAAGATTCGCCGGTAATGTGGCCCAGCAGTTCACCGGTGTCCGGGTCGAAAATCCGCTCGGAGGAGGGCCGAACGATATATTCCATGCCCGGTTCCATTTTGCGGTCGTGGCCGCCGTTGATGACGATCTGGCCGCTCATGATGCGGGCGATTTTGGGCTGGTAGGGGGTTTCGGCGACGGCCTGGGCGATTTTGACCACGGCGTCGTCAAGCAGTTCGTCGGTTGCTTTGCCCAGCGGGGTTTGGTAAAAACCGTAACTGGCGAAGGTAAGCCCCTGATAACTTATGGGTTTTTCGTCTTTTTTCGGTTCCTTGACCTTGACTTTGGCCCGGACGGTTTCTGAGGCAATCACCTGGCCGCTTTCGACCTCGACGACATAAAGGGTGCAGCCGACCACGGCATGGCCGTCATAGCCGAGGCCGTCATCTATTGTTCGCCAGAATCCATTGTTATTTTCGACATGGCCAAAGTCCGTGATGACGCCCTTGACGATGTAATTGACGTATTTGAGCCGGCCCGGCGAAGGATTGCTCGATTTCCAGAAGCTGCTGCTCTGGCTGCGTTTGATTTCCCGCATGACGGCGTTGAGCTGAGCACGTTCCAGAACGACATACCGGTGGGTGTCCATAAGGCGGTCGATCAACTCGTCGGCCAGACCGTCGCCGAGGTTCCATTTGGCCGGCATGTGGGCGCGGTTTTCAAAACTGGTTACGGCCACAGTCGGCTTGAGGTATTTGGCTTCCTGAGAACGGGAGTAAGTAACATTGTTACATCCCAGAAGGGCGGTTAACATCCCAATCAACCAGGCCCACAAAATTAAGGTTACGTATCGCTGCATGGTTCACCTCTGGCGCAAAAAACAAGCATCCTTATCCTACATCGGCAATCGACGGGAAAGAGCTTGAAGATGGCAACGATTAAAAAGCAGTATGGATATGGAAGTGTGCCGGCAGGGTAAAGGGGATGGTCATGTTTCGGTTATCGGACTTTATCGATTTTGACAATCAGGCCGGCGCGCAGCAGGCGAAAGGCCGGGCAGGAGTTGACAATAAGGCTGTAAGCGGCGGCCGCGGCACGCATCCATAGGGGGCCGGCGTAGAGATATTTTTCACAGAGAAAAAGGGATATTTTCGCCGCGGAGGAAAAACGGCTTCGATGAATGATGTGCTTGAGAGTCAGCGGGTTATTAAAACGGTAATAGGTGGGGAAAATATCGGTTTCCTTGCGGCCGGTGATAGATTCCGCCCATCGCTGCGGGATATGTTTACCCAGCCAGCAGTAATAGTGCAGGGCGTTGACGGTTAATATCAGCAGCGTGCCGCCGGGCTTAAGCCAGTCGTGGAGAATATTCAAGGCGGCGGCGGGGTCGGCAAGGTGTTCAAAAACAAAACGGCAGCAAATGACATCGAATCTTTCGGGCGGGAATTGTGCCTTTTCCAGTGTGGCCACACAGGCGCGGTCGATGTGGGGATTATTTTTAACGCGGGGATCGGGGTCCAGGCCGGTGATGAAGGCTTGGCGATAGCGGCGGTCGGGGCTTAATAAACCCGTGCCGGCGCCCACTTCGAGAATTTGCAGCGGCTGGAGCAAAAACGGCCGCAGCAGGCGTTCAAAGGCCACTCCATGATCGATGTTTCGCATCGCCATAGCTCCTGATGTGTTAATGTGATAGTGATGCGATTTTACTCCACCACGCGCACGGTGGAATGGCCTTCGAGAAGCATATTGTAGAGTTCTTCGGCCTGGCCGTTGTGCAGGCGGATGCAGCCGTGGCTGGCGGCTTTGCCGATGGCATCGGGTTTGTTGGTGCCGTGCAGGCCAAAGCCTGTGCGGCCGACGGCGGCGCCTTCGATGCCTTCCATGGCGATCCAGTGTTCGCCAAGGGGATTATCGGGATCATCGGGCAGGTAATGTTTTCCGGTTTGCGGGTCGGTCCAGGCGGGATTGGGTTGCTTGAGGGTGACTTTCCAGAGGCCGGTAGGTGTTTCCTGGCCCGATGCGCCCACGGCGACGGTGTAGGTGCGAACAATCACATCGCCGAGATATACGGTCAAACGGAATTTACTGCGTTCCACGACGCAGCAGAAGGGGCCTTGCACGGCTTTGATAGTCTGGCCGGCGGGAAGTTTGGTCGGATCGGCGATATTATTGATACGCATCAGAAAAGCGTGCGGCACGAGATATTTTTTTCCCAGCAGCACCAGGCGTTCACCGGACAGCACCTGGTGGCGCAGGCAATGCGGATCGTTCGCAAAAACATTGCGCGAGAAAAGCCACTGGTCCGCAGCCTGATTGAGCAAATCGCGGGCCTGTTTATTTTCTTCTTCGTTCAAACCCGATTCCACGGCCAGTGTTAGTTTGCGCCGCGCGGTGATAAGGTCACCGGCGGTAAAGTCTTTGCGGCCATCAGCGAGGAGTTCACCAGCGCGGGTTAATACCGGGGCAGGAATGGGTTCAGGCTGAGGTTGGGGCTGCGGAGCAGGGGTATCGACGGCCGATGGCGGCGTGGTGATAGTGATTGGTGTGAAATTTGAGGATGCAGAGGTTGGAGGCTCAACTTCGGCATTCAGGCCGGCGACGATATCGGGCGCATCGGCAGGATTTTGATTTTCGGGAGCTGGAGTATAAAACCATTGTCTCCAGATGAAGACGGCGGCAAGAACAAGCAGCGCCAGAATAAATAAGTTTCTGCCGGTATTTTTTTTGTGTCTTTGATAATATGCAGCCATCCGTGACTCCCGATTAACCAATATTGACATTTATTGCCGGAACCGGCGTACTTTAGCATCGGTTACCAGTATATGCAAGGGGACATCATGATCATGGACGGGGACGGCATCCACAACCTGTTCTTCAAAGGCCAGCCCGCAGGTTATTCCTTTGAAACCGCCGGGGCCAAGAAAGCGGTCATAAAATCCGCCGCCGCGTCCCAAACGGTGGCCCTTGTCATCAAAAGCCAGACCCGGCACCAAAGTAAAATCTATTTTACTAATGGGGCATATTCTGCCGTTTTTTGGCCAGCGGACGCCGTGATGGGACTGGACGGTTTCGAGGTTGTCAAGACATTCAAGGGTTACGGGTACGAGTTTGCGGCTGTCCCAGACGACTTCGGGGATGGCGACGGTTTTGCCCAGGTCCAAAGCCCGGCGGATAATCATATTCGTTTCCGGTTCATGGTTATCGAGGGTAAAAAACAGCAGCACCGTTTGGGCGTTTTGAAATTCGGGCAAGGAACAGATTAATTCTGTTGCGGCCAAACTCTTTGCTTGTCGTTGCTGGGGTGTGAGCCTGCTGATCAGGTCTTTAATTTTTAAGCGAGTAAGGGTTTTTACCATAAACAAAAAATATCATCATTACGGAAAATCAATATGTTTCATCCTGAACGTCTCTCTTAAGTGATTAAGAGATTCTTCCCGCCTGAGGCGGGCCTTGGGCGGACTCAGAATGACCGCGAAATTCAGAATCACAGCGAAATAATACCACTTTCCATATAATTCTTTTTAACGTTTTTTGGCTTGGATTTCTAACTTAATTTCTTCGAGTCGTTTGAGATAGTCGGCCATTTTCATTTCATGGCCGCGTCGGGAGGGCTGGTAGTATTTTTTTTCAAATCCCTGGGGCAAATAGGCTTGCGGGATATATCCATCCGGGGAGGCATGAGGGTAGCGGTATTCGACGCCGCGGCCAAGTTTTTTTGCACTGGCGTAGTGAGCGTCGCGGAGGTGGTCGGGGACGGGGGCGGTCCGGCCGGAGCGGACATCGCCGGAGGCGGTCCAGACGGCCTGTGCGGAGGCGTTGCTTTTGGGGGCGCAGGCGATGTAGATAGCTGCTTGCGCCAAAGGCAGTTGCGCTTCGGGCAGGCCGATAAATTCGCTGATTTGCACCGCGGCGGCGGCCAGCACGGTGGCCATGGGGTCGGCGTTGCCGACATCTTCGGCCGCCGTGACGGCGATGCGGCGGGCGATAAAACGGGGGTCTTCACCCCCTACAATTAACCGGGCTAGCCAATACACCGTGGCGTCCGGGTCGCTGCCGCGCATACTTTTTTGCAGGGCGCTGGCCAGGTCGTAATGATTATCGCCGGCCGGATCGGAAACCAGGGCTTTTTGCTGGATGGATTCGACGGCCAGAGGTTTGTCGAAGGTAATCGTTTGGCCGGCCTGGACTTGGCGGGCCTGGCTCAAAATGCCCACTTCCAGGGCCGTCAGGGCGCGGCGGGCGTCGCCATCACTCATTATCGCCAGATAATCCAGGGCGTCATCCGTTACGGATACCTGATGATTACCAAGCCCGCGGACTTTATCGGTTAACGCCTGGCGCAGAATGGATTTAATATGCTCGTGGGATAGCGGTTTGAATTCAAAAATCGTACTGCGGCTGACCAGCGCGGAATTAACGGAAAAATAGGGATTTTCCGTGGTTGCTCCGATGAGGATGACCACGCCGTTTTCGACATCATCGAGGAGAACATCCTGCTGGCTGCGGCTGAATCGGTGGATTTCGTCGAGAAACAAAACGGTGCGTTTGCCTTCGGCGGCAAGGCGATCGCGGGCGGCCTGAATAATGTCACGAATTTGCGCAACGCCAATGGAGGCGGCGTTCGTGGGGACAAAAACCGCCGACGTGTGGCCGGCGATTACGGCCGCAAGGGTGGTTTTGCCGGTGCCGGGCGGGCCGTAGAAAATCAGGCTCGATAAACGGTCCGCCTGGAGCATCCGCCAGAGGAGTTTGCCCGGGGCTATAAAATCGTCCTGCCCGATGAATTCATCCAGTTTGCGGGGGCGCATGCGCACCGCCAAAGGCGCCGCTGACTGAAAATGCTTTCGTTCTGATTCAGCGAACAAGCTCATAGCGGTATTATGATGCTTTTTATATCAGACAAAAAGCATTAAAACCCGGCCGTTTATTTATGTCACTTTGCGGCGAGGGCATTGGGCCTTCGCTTTTTTCGTGTTACCAACGGAGTTAGTAATGCTTGTAGAAACCGCGGGCAAGGATGCCCGCGATACGGGTTATTATGCCCCGCAGGCTTCCAGGGCATCCAAAACGTACGGAATATAGGTATAACCCGGGCCGCCTTGCATCATCATCACGACCGACGCGGCTTCGAGGATTTCTTCCCGCGTCGCGCCCACCTCGAGGCATTTTTTAATATGTAAATTCAAGCACGGCACGCAGCGCAGCGCCATGCCCAGGGCCATAGCAATAAGCTCCTTATGTTTTACGGATAACGCCCCGTCTTTTATCACCGCACCGTGGAATGCGCCGAAGGCTTTGATGGCATCCGGTAATGCTTTGACCATTTTACCCTGGTCTGTTTTCCATTTTTCATAAAACGACTTAACATCTTGTGACATCACAATCTCCTGGTTAAAAAAGCGGATTTAACTCAATTAACACTATTCACTATTTGTGTGGGATATTATAGTCGTGAAGTGATTTATAGTCCACTTGAAGGATATTTTGGATTTTTGATAAGGAATAGGCCGTTTTTAAGGGTTTAAATTGGGCTTTTTTCTTGCTTTGGGGGAAGGGGATTTCTAGGATAAATCGGGCGAGGACTGAAGCCGGTCCGCCCTGAGCGTATTGCGTTTCGAGCGAAAAAAGAGAGGATCCGAGTTCGCCGTTACCCGGACCCTCCAGACACGGCTGTCTCAGCGTCAAGCTGAGAGACCCAAACAGCCTCGCCCTTTATATCGACGCGTATCGACGTTCGGGTTAAATTCGAGCGTTTTTTTTGCGCATAATTTTTGGAGAGGCAGACGATATGACCAGCCGGAAAGGCCAGTCGTGTGAGGCAAAATTAGCCCTGGAAGACGGAACCGTGTTTACCGGTACGGCATTGGGGGCGACGGGAACATGTGCCGGGGAGGTGGTTTTTAATACCAGCATGACGGGTTATCAGGAAATTTTAACCGATCCGAGTTATCGTGAACAAATCGTAACCATGACCTACCCGCTTATCGGGAATTACGGTATTTGTGCTGAAGATGTGGAAAGTCGGCGGGTGCAGGTGTCTGGATTTATCGTAAAAGAAACGGCTCGGCAATACAGTAACTTCAGGGCCGGTAAGGATTTAGATGCGTATTTAAAAGAAAATAATGTGGTGGGGATATCTGGCATTGATACACGGGCGCTGACGCGAAAGCTGCGCATAAAGGGAGCGATGAAGGGGGTTATCAGTACTGAAAACATTGATGAGGCCGACTTGGTGAAGCAGGCGCAGGATTCACCAGGATTGGTGGGGCGGGACTTGGTTAAAGATGTAACTTGCTCAGAAATGAGTAGTTGGAACAAAGGTTATGAATCGGCGTTTGCCGGTCCGATAAAACAGGTGGAGCGGGAGGCCGCGGCTGGTCAGGCTGCTCGTCCGCTGGTGGCGGCATTTGATTGCGGCATGAAAAGTAATATCGCTCGTAATCTGGTGATGGCCGGATTTGAGGTTGTGGTTCTGCCGGCGGGGGCGAGTACTGCGGAAATTCTGGAGCGGAAACCGGCGGGAATTTTTGTGAGCAACGGTCCGGGTGACCCGGAGCCGATTGATTATACCATAAAAACCATACGGGAATTATTGGATAGAGAAATACCCATGTTCGGCATTTGCCTGGGGATTGAGCTTATCGGACAGGCGCTGGGCGGGGGCATATTCAAATTGAAATTCGGCCATCGCGGCGCGAACCAGCCGGTAAAAAATCTGGATACCGGGCGGGTGGAGATTACCAGCCAGAACCACGGTTTTGCCGTAGATATCAACTCGCTGCCGAAAGGTGATGTGCGGATAACCCACATCAACCTGAATGATCAGACGCTCGAAGGTATTGCCCATAAGCGGCTGCCGATGTTTGCGGTGCAATATCATCCTGAAGCGTCGCCGGGGCCGCATGATGCGACATATCTGTTTGATGCATTCTATAAAATGGTGGAAACGGGCGCGCCGCCTGAATGTCTTGGCGGGGCGGAATAATTTTCTGCCTGTTAATGTCTCGTCGCTAATTTACGATTCGAGCCAGTGTTCGGCGAGTCGGGATAAGTCGTCAAGATTAACAACTCCGTCGCAATTAAGATCGCCGAGGGAATCGTCGCAATCAATGCCGGAAGCGCCGGGCCAGCCGGTCATACGGGCAAACATCCACCATGCGGCATAAGCTTTCAGGTTGGCGTTAAGTGCTACGCTGTGAGCGGCGACGCAATCGTACCAATCCACATCTTGGACGTGAGTATTTTGCCATTCGGTAGCCCAGTTGCCCAGTGCGGTGGTGCTTGGACGAGAAGCGTAATATTCGCAACTATCGTGAGGGAAGGCGTAATAAACGCCGTCGGGATTATAAGTTTCGATATCTGCGAAGTCGAAAAGCACTTTGTTATGGGTATGGCAGTAATCGCGGATGATGCTGTTGGCGGCTTTATTATTGGCGTCGTCGGCATGATCCGTGTGTCCGGTCATATAGATGAAGGTAACGTTGGGGTATTCAAGTTCGAGCTGGCTCATGGGGTCGAGGAATTCCGTGTGAAGCGTGCCGCCGGAATATTTGCTGCTGACCTGGCCGCACCAGGACCACATGATGACGTTAACGTCGGCATTAGCGGGATTATCCAGGTAGGTGCGGGTGTTGTTGACCCAATCCGGGTAATAACCCACATCGCCGCCCATGGCGTAGTCATGTAAATCGAGCGCGCCGCCGGTTCCGCCATTGTTCCAGGCAAAGATATTGGCAGGCAGGGCCAGTCCCTTGCCGCCGCTGTTGGCGAAAGCGACCAGGCCGCTCATACCATCGGTAACTTGCGAGCCATGCGAGGTATGGCCATAGGCGATATGTAATTGTGCTTTGGCCTGCTCAATGGCGGACTGGGGGATTTTGGTAATATCACAGCAGCGATGGTCGATAATCAGAGGGGACGTTCGAGCTGCTTGTGCGACAGTGACGCCGGTCAAAATGCAGGCTACAATAATCTGGACGCGAGTTTTCATTTTTTTCTCCGTAAATATATCCATATTACTCAAACTGACCGATTTGACTTGTCATACCCGCGAAAGCAGGTATCCAGGATTAAATTCGATTTCTGGATTCCCGTCCCCGATCGGGTCGAGGACAGGCCCTCTGTGCGTCAATGACATTCGAAGCTAAAATCAACGTCAGGCAGGCGGGGGTGAAGGCGATTCAAGGTCGTCATCCGATTGTGCCCATTGAAGTTCTCGCAGAGCCTGGTCGATGCTGGCGATGGCATGGTTGACGGCTTTAATAGCTTTGCGCATAGCTTCACGGCCCTGGCAGCGCTGGGGGAGGTCGCGGATATCGGGGGCAAGGCACTTTTCCTGATCATTGATAAGGGCAAATTCGGCCAGAAGCTGGTCGCGGAGCATCTCCGCCTGATCACGGGTGCGCCGAATATCATTTAAGCTAGAGGGTAGGTTTTGGTCATTATCCGCGGCTTGGGCCATATTTGATTGTCCAAAAGCGTATCATGACATATCAACGGAATTCTACCGGAGGGGATTATATCATAAATTTCTTATTTGGAAAATAATTTTATTGGTAGGCCCAAAATGCGAAAAACATTATTTTGTGGTCTTTCGTTACTTTAAACACGACATGTTGTATATGCTGCTATTGTTTGTATAAACCATTCATTTATTTCGAGTTATGAAAAAACCGTTTTAGCAATTTTCCCCAAAAAACATCCAATTTGTGTATTGACCGATAATTTTTATATTGTATATTTTACAAAACGTAAAATATAGTTATCGGCTGGTCTTGAATTTCTATTTTTGGACGGATATTTAAATTTTGGTTTGAAGCAAAAAAGAATTGTCTTTGAAGGGAATGGACTAGTGATACAGGTAACGGAAACGATTGCAGAGCGGCTGCGAGCGAATCCCCCGGTAAAGCGATTCAAGATAGGGGAAGTCGCGCGATATAGCGGGTTATCCCGGCAAACCGTACATAACTATACCATTATGGGACTGATTCAGGAAAGCGACTGGAGTGAAGGCGGTCATCGCTGGTACGATGAATCGGTATTTACACGTCTGGCGTTAATCGAAGAACTCAAACAAAGCCGCACCCTGCGCGAGATACGTAATTTATTGCAGGAGGGGCTGCCGGAATTGCGAGAGGGTTGAAGGTGTCAGGTGATACAGGCAGCCGGTTTATTATAAACGTCATTTCAATATCGGAATAACAAGAGTTGGCGAAAAAGCGGACAAGCACGGAGGCGACATCCCAGCAGCAGAAGATGACGCTGCGCGAAGCGTTATCGACGCTGTGGCAAATACCGCTTTTCCTCATGTCGCTGGTGATGCTGGGGGTGGTGTTGTGGCATATTCGGCCGCATACGGAACCGCTGACCTTTGAGGAGCAATATCAACAATTAGTATCTCTTTCCGAGGGAGACGCCTATCAGACGTTTTATAAGCAGGCGGATATATTGCGTAAAGCTGCGCAGGGAGACGAGCAGGTGGGGATGGTGCATGGCCTGGCGGCGCAGACGCGCATGAAGGAACTGCGTCAGCGCCGGGAGATAGGATTGGATACGTCGGTGAAACGCAGTGTGCCGGCGAATTATGAGGCTATTGTGCGGGATTATACCAGGGCGATGTTATGCAATATCCCCGATCCGAATACGCCGGCGAGCGCTGAGCCGTTTCGAGACATGGCGCTGGCAAGCTGGGCATTGGGCCAGCCTGATGAAGCACTGGTTTATCTGGAGCGAGCGCTGGCGCGGAAGGAAGGATACGATGCGGCGCTGCATGAAATGATGGTGCGGATGCAATTAAACCGGCGCAGTGAAGAGTCACTTCGCAAGGCCGGTGAACATCTGGATATCATACTGGCGGCGGAAGCGTCCACGGCGGATGAAAGGGACTGGGCATTTGTGCGCAAGCAGGACGTGCTGATAGCGCAGGGGCGGGAGGCCGAAGCGCTGGCGGCGCTGGAAGAAGCGAAGGCGTCACTGGGCGGGTCGAAATACGCGGAAGAACTGGAGTTTTTGCGGGGGCGTGCGCTGCATCGTTCGGGGCGGTCGGATGAAGCGGAACTGGTATTGCGCGATTTGCTGGCGAAGCTGAGCGACCGGGGAGATATCTATGCCCAAACGGCGCTGGAACTGGCCCGGATCAATTATGAACAGGATCGTGACTGGGAGGCGCGGCGGTTTTATCAACTGGTGGTTGAGTCGCAGATGGGCAAGGACTGGTACATTGCGGCCAAGTTAGGATTGGCGGAATGCGCCGCCTTACAGCAGCGGTATGCCGAAGCGGTGAGTTTATATCAGGAAACGACGGAATTATTACGGGAGAAGCCGTATAATCAGGCGGTCGATACGGCGCGGGTGCAGCGAAGTCTGGAAACGCTGACGAGCTCTTTGGGGATGCTCAAGCAATATACCACGGCGCTGCCGTTTATCGAGATCGAGCAGTCGATAGATTCGCAGACGGATGTACGGTCGGCGGAACGGTTTGCGCAGATGCACGCGCGGGTGGCGCAGCAACTGCTCGATGAACTGGAAGAGAACCGCCGGGACATTGCCGAGCGCGCCGTGACGCCGGACGAGCAGGCCTGGCAGCAGCAGCATTTGGAGATGATTACGGCGCACTTTGAGCAGGCGGGCCGACAGTACCAGCGTGTGGCCAAGCTGGCGGTGGGGAACGATGAGTTATATGGATGGAGTTTATGGCAGGCGGCGACGTGCTTTGACAAGGCAGGCAATGCGGAGGAGTCCATAACGGCATGGCGGCGGGTGTATGAGGAGCGGCGCGGGGATACGTTATGGCCGACAGGCGTTTTTAAATTAGCGCAAGCCTGCCAGGCCAACGGCCAGTTCGAAGAGGCGATTCGGTACTATGAGGAGTTGCGCAGCGTACATCCCCGGCACACGTCGGCGTTCGAAGGGATTGTGCCTTTGGCGCGCTGTTATTTGCTGCGGGAGCCTCCGGAAAAGGAAAAAGCCAGAGTCCTGCTCCAAGAAATTTTATATGATCGAACCCTGACGCCGGAGTCGCCGTATTTTCGGCAGGCGATGTTCGTTTTGGGAGAATTGAACTATGAGATGGGCAATTATCCCGAAGCGATCAATATTTTGACCGAAGCCATTGACCGTTACCATGATGATCCTACGCTGGGTAAAAGCATGTTTCTGGTGGCGGATTCCTATCGCAAGAGCGGACAACATCTGGATACGGAACTGGCGGATCTCGCTTCGGATCACAGCGCGGCGGTGGTTTATGAGAAGCAATCCGACTTGCGCCGTCAGCATCTGGAACATGCACGAGAGTATTTTGACCGGGCGATTAAATTTTATGAGCAGATGCCGGAAAGCCGTTTGGATGAGCTGGGGCAATTGTATTTGCGGCACAGTTATTTGAATCGCGCCGATTGTCTGTTCGATTTGGGGCAGTATGAGGAAGCGGCGCGTTTGTATGAACTGGCGGCGTTACGGTATCAGTTGACGCCGACGGCGCTGACGGCGCTGATGCAGGTGATGAATTGCCAGATAAAACTGGAGAAGCCGGCGGCAGCGCGGGCGGCCAGCGAGCGGGCGCGGTGGCAGTTGCGGAAAATGAGTGATGACATCTTAGCGCAGGATATCAGTTCTCCGCGGCGGGAGGACTGGGAAAAGTGGTTTAGCTGGGTGGAGCAGGCCGGTTTATGGTAACCGTTGCAAGGCGACGATGGATGAACAGGAAAATGAGGTGACACAATGACAGCAGCCCAGGCCATGGATGTTGGAGCAAAACTGATTCAATTGCTGACGCAGCAGCAGTTATTGTATCGGCAATTGCAGCAGTTAGCCCATAAACAAAGCGAACTGGTGGACGGTCAGGATCCGGAGACGCTGCTGCGGGTATTGGCGGGGCGGCAACGGCTGATTACGCGGCTGGCGGCGATTGATCGTGATTTGAAACCCATTCGCGAAGACTGGAAGCATATCTCGAATATGCTGCCGACGGAGCAGCGTCAGCAGGCGCAGGAACTGGTCGAGAATGTTCAGGCGATATTACGGGATATTTTGGCGCGGGACGAGAGTGATTCCCGCAAGCTGAATTCTCAGCAGCAGCAGGTGACCGTAGAACTGCGCAGTATTCGGCAGGGAAAACAGGCGCATAATGCCTATGCGGCGGCGCCGACGGAACCGCGCTACTTTGATGCGGAAAGCAAGTAAAAAGAAACAGATTCTGGAGCCATTATGGCGGAAGTGCATGCCACAGAAACACCGGCACTGAATAAAGCGTCCGCGGACGCCATTGAGCAGTTAGCCAGCGTATTTTCGGCGTATAACGATACGACGGAGCGCATGCGCCTGTCCTACCAGCGGCTGCAGGAGGATGTGGTGCGTCTGCGGAAGGAACTCCAGGAGAAGAATGAACAATTAGAGCGAAAAAGCCGCCTGGCGGCGCTGGGGGAAATGGCGGCGGGGATGGCGCACGAAATTCGCAATCCGCTGGGCGGCGTGCAACTGTATGCTTCCCTGCTGGAGCGGGATTTATCCGGGCAGGAAGAGCCGCTGCAATGGGTGCGAAAAATTAGCAAGGGCGTACAGACACTGGATCGCATTGTGAGTGATATTCTGGCATTTACGACGGAGCAGATTTGTCAGAAGCAGCCGGTGCAGGTGCGAGCCGTGCTGGAAGAAGT
>CAZOCV010000065.1:0-16582 GCA_964578395.1 uncultured Pirellulales bacterium | reverse complement strand
AAGATGAAGACAGGAGAACGTTGGCTGGGCCTGGCGGTAGTTCTGGTATTGGCTTTAACGGGCGCCGCCCGGGCGGATTTGGTTGCCCGCTGGGATTTCAATGAAGGCACGGGAACGACGGCGGCGGATGTAACCGCCAATGGTCATGACGGCACGCTGGAAAGCGCCGATTGGGGCGCAGGCGTGGATGGTTCCGCGGTGAGCTTTAATCAAACCGCCGTTGGCGGCAAAGTCACCATTGCAGACGTTAATGACGACCTTTCGGCCGGCGATCTGCGCAACGGCGGCGGCTGGTCTTTCAGCACCTGGGCCAAAATAAGTGTTCTGGGGGATAACAGCAGCGACCTGTATTACGGTATTACCGACGCTCAAAATTACATGTTTGTGCGCGTTATGGCCAGTGGTCGTGTGCGTTTCCACTACGAAATAAATGACCTTCGTTTATACACGGATTATGCCTCCATTGACTATGCCGTTAAAGAAAATGAATGGACTCATATTGTGGTCGCTATTGATGGCGACGCCCCCGAGGGTTCACAAATAAAGTTCTATATCAATAATGTAGATGCCACGGTCAATGGAACTATTGATTTATTAACATACTCCATGGATCTGCCCAATTCCACCAAGACCATCGGCTACAGCGCTTCTTATGGTTTAAAAGACGGCGATATGATCGACGATACGCGCATTTACAATCACGCGTTATCTGCGGCCGAAGTGGAAACCCTGTATTATGAATTTGCCGGCCATCCCAAGCATCTTTCGCCGGCGAATGGCTCCGTCGGAGTTGATCCTGCAACGGTAACGCTGAACTGGGAGGCAACGGTTTCGGACGGCGGCCAATATGATGTCTATTTTGGCACTGACCCGGAAGCGCTGGTGGAAGTTGATCCCAATTCAATCGCCACCAGTTGGTCTCCGGCGGGTTCGCTCAATTTAACGACGGATTATTACTGGCGAGTGGACGGGATTAAACAGAACCCCTTTATATGGACGTTCAGAACCGGCGGACAATCGGCGGATCCGGTCCCGGTGGACAATGGCGTCGCACGATCCGACACCGCGGTTCTGGACTGGGCCGATGATAATTTGGCGCTGAGCTTTAACGTTTATTGGGGTACCAGCGAAGCCGCGGTTACGGCCGCGACGACAGCATCGCCTGAATTCAAGGGCAACGTAACGGCCTCGGACACCTCAAACCTGACCCTGCCTGTTTTCAGTGAAGGCCAAACATGGTACTGGCGTGTCGATACTATCACCGCCAGTCTGGGTACGGCCAAGGGTGACACCTGGAGTTTCTCTATCGGCGGTTTGGTAGTTCACTGGAATTTCGACGAAGGTTCGGGCACAACCCTGACCGATACCGCAACCACGCTGGATGGCGCCCAGAATGGTACGCTTTATAACAGCCCTGTCTGGACGGGCGGCCTATTTAACGGCGCGTTGGAATTCAGTTCCGCTACGGAGACCTACGTTGATGTTCCCGATGATGACAGTCTGGACATGGGCAACCATGACATAACCTTTAGCTTCTGGGCCAGGAAAAACCAAGCGGGCGTTCGTGAACGTTTCTATTCCAAACGCAATACGGACGCCTCCACGGTAAGCAATGATTTATACGTGGAAGCTACGGCGTCAAACATTGTCCAATGCCGGGCCGTCAGCGATGGCTTTACGGGGCTGATCCTGACGTCGGATGCGGCATACCCGCTGGACCCGAACGACTGGACCCACATTGCGATAGTGGTTGATCGCGACTCCGTGGAAAATACGGCGATTTACCTCAACGGTATTGATCGTACGGCGTCAAGTATCACCCTGACGTTTGATCCTGCTGAAGCCTTAGTCAATAATGAATCCGTCAACCTGGGACGTTACGCCAGCTATGTGGGATCCACGCCCTCGATGTACCTCAATGGCAAGATGGACGATTTCCGCATTTACAATATCGCCCTGACGCAAGCGGAAGTTCAGTCGTTATATGAAGCCAGCCCGCTGGCGCAGTACCCCAGTCCGCCGGACAAAGGTTACGCCTCCGGTTTGGACGCTGATTTATCCTGGACGGCCGGTGTGGGCGCAGGTTCGCATCAGGTTTACTTCCAGGCGGATTCGCCAACCTTTAGCGAAACTCCGAATGCGATCTTATCGCTGGGTACGGAAACGTGGGATCCGGGCGCATTGACGGCAGGCACTACATACTACTGGCGGGTGGACGAAGTGAGCGTTTCGGATACGGTGACCGGCGCGGTATGGCAGTTTAAAGCCCCGACGTGTACGCTGACGGCGGCCGAGGGCGATATCAATGGCGATTGCATCGTTGACCTGGATGACTTTGCCGTCATCGCCGGCAACTGGCTGCTGTGCGGCAAGAACCCCAGTTCACTGTGTCCTTAATTTACGAGTTGTAATTCAAGACGACGCCTCGGCATGGCGGGGCGTCGCCTTGAAATTTAAAACGTTGTAATTTTGTACCATGAAAGTTTGGAGGAAAATGTGATGAAAATGGGAAAAATGTATCTGATTTTGGCAATCATGGCGGCGTTCGCCATGGCGACGACGGCGCAGGCCGGACTCGTGGCGCACTTGGACTTTAACGAAGGCGCCGGCACGACAGCCGCAGATGTAACCGGCAATGGTCATGATGGGACGCTGGCAAACGTCAGTTGGGGCTCAGGCGTGGAAGGTTCCGCGGTTTATTTCGATCAAGCCGCTTCGGTTAAAGGTATGGTTACCATCAGCGATCCTGATGACGAACTCTCTGCCGGCGATCTGCGCAGCGGCGGCGGCTGGTCCGTCAGCCTTTGGACCAAATTGAGCGACTCGGATAACACCACCAGCAATCCATTCGCCAACAGCAACGACTTGTTTTACATGGAAAAAGCCGCCGGCACAGACTATTCGTTTTTGCGGGTTATGAGCAGCGGCCGCGTTCGTTTCCACTATGAAGTGGGTGACGTGCGTGTGTACACGGATTATGCATCGTCTGAGATACTGGTGCAACCCAACGAATGGACACATATTGTGGTCACTCTGGACGGTGACGCCGCCGTTGGTTCTCAACTGAAATTTTATATTAACGGTGCTGACGCGACGGTAAATGGAAACATTAATCTGGCGTCATACTCTCTTGCTCTGGCCGGTTCTGTGAAGTCCATCGGCACGTCGGGTTCTTATCCTTTGGGTGGTGGCGACTTTGTCGATGACTTGCAGATTTTTAATCATACGCTGAGCACAGCGGAAGTCGCGGATCTTTACAGCGTTCCGGAACCGGCGACGCTGCTTTTACTGAGCCTGGGCGGCGTGTTTTTGCGTCGGCGCGGCTGATTAGCTATTTAAATACAGGCCCATTGTGGGCTGATTGCCCAAAAACGTTGAAATGTATCCCGGAGACGGCGCTTCGCTAGGGCGAGGCGCCGGACCCGGGGATTAAAAAGTGGATTGAGAAATAAAGGCTTTTTTTGGAGGATCGAACGATGAAGAATGGAGAATTATGGACGAAGGCACTGATCGTGGTGCTGTTAGCGACGTTAGCGGGCACAGCGCAGGCGGGCCTGAAAGCCCAATGGTTATTCAATGAAGGCGCAGGGACCACGGCGGCGGACGCCACGGGCCACGGTTACACGGGCACGCTGGTAAATGCCGGCTGGGCGGCCGGCCGTTATGGCAACGCCGTCACCTTCGACGGCTTGAATGATAACAGCCGAGTTACTATTAACGATCCCACGGACGCGCTGTCACCGGGCAATCTCACCGGCGGCGTGGGCGGTTGGTCGCTGAGCATCTGGGCCAAAGGGGATCTCCCCCCAACGGGTGACAATTGGGTGCTCTACCATAAAGAAGCCGATGCGATGAATTTCAGCTTTCTTCGCATCATGGACAGCGGCGCCATCCGTTTTTGGTATGAGGTCAATGATGTTCGGTTGGTGTCTCCTGCGATTACGAGCACAGCTTTGGGCACATTTGTCCCGAATCAGTGGAATCATATCGTGGTGGTGATCGACGCGGCGGCCGAAGCCGGTTCGCAATTGCATATTTACCTCAATGGTGTTGAAGTTTCCGGTGATGTCAACATTGATTTGACTACTCCCCTGACGCTGGCGGGATCGCAAACGGCATTTGGCAATGAAACCGTCAACGCTGCCGGCACCCTTTATGGTGAAATGGCCGGAGCTTTGGACGACGCACGGATCTATGACAACGCCCTGTCCGCGACGGATGTGGCCGCGTTATACAATCTGGGCGCACCCGTGAATCATTCTCCGGCCGACGGGGCGACAGACGTGGCGCTGGATACCAACCTGAGCTGGACGGCGAATCCGATGGGCGATGGCGGTTCGTATGATGTGTACCTGGGAACTGATCCTCAGGCACTCAGCCTGGTGCTAGAAAACACCGCGGCGCTGAGTTACAATCCTCCGGCCGATCTGAGCTACGCTGCGACTTACTATTGGCGCGTCGATGGCGTGGAAACGGGCGATGTGTTGTCCTTCAGTACCCTTCTCTGGGATAATTGCACCCTGACCGCCGAGGACGGCGATCTGGACGGCGACTGCCTGGTAACGCTGGAGGACTTCGCCATTATGGCCAATAACTGGCTCAAGTGCGGCTGGGTGCCGGAAACGCTGTGCCCCTGACCGGAAATGATGTTGTTGGTCATTCAAAGGTAGTTGATTTCAAGACGCTCCCCTCACCGTGTGGAGCGTCTTTTTTTTGAACGAGCAAAGAGGAGCTTGATGTGTTAGATTTATTATCGCCTCGGCGTATTTTTCTTTTGTCGATTATCTTGTTGGGCGCGAATCTGAATGCCGCACGGGCGGAGTTGACGGCGTATTGGCCGTTTGATGAAGGAACGGGAACGATGGCCGAGGACGCCACGGGTAACGGTTACAACGGTACACTGACCAACGTGGGTTGGGATGCGGGTAAATTTGGCAATGCGGTGACGTTCGACGGCGCGGGCGATGACAGCCGGGTCACGATTGCTGATCCCGATGATGACCTCTCCCCCGGCAATCTGACCGGCGGAGGCGGCTGGTCGCTGAGCATTTGGGCCAAAGGCCCTCTGCCGCCCGGCGGGGATAACTGGGTGATTTTTCGCAAACATGTGGATGAGTATAATTTTTGTTTTTTGCGGGTGGGGCCCACCGGTTTGCTTCGCTTTATTTATGAAATCAATGACAGCCGCCGATATGACGGTTATTCGTCGTCGCTGGCGACGTTCGTGCCCAATCAGTGGAACCACCTGGTGGTAAGCATCGACGGGGCGACATCGCAATTGCGGATGTACGTTAACGGCGTGGATGCGACGAGCAGCAGTTATATTGACGTATCCATTCCGCTTGTTCTGCCCGGTTCGCAGATGTCGTTTGGCAATACGCCGGAGAATATGACGGGAACGAATTATGGCGAGATGACGGGGGCGCTAGACGATGCGCGGATTTATCATCATGCGTTGAGCGCCGCGGAGGTGCAGGCGTTGTATGGCACGGGTGGCGGGGTGATGTATCTGCGGCCGTATGATGGGGAGTGGGTGACGGACGTGGATCCGGCGTTGATGTGGACGCCGGGAGAAGAGGCACTGGCGGAGCAAGTGTATTTCGGGACGGATCCGGGGAGTTTGACGCTGGTGGCGAATCAGCCGCCGCTGGGGACTTATGTTATGCCGGGCTTTCTGGATATTGGCCAAACGTATTACTGGCGCGTGGATCAGGTGTACGAAAGCGAGACCGTCACAGGAGAGGTGCAGGCATTTACGGTTTATGATGCGATGCTCAAGGATGACCTTAGCCTGCCCAAACTGGCGCAGCGCTGGCTGGATTCCTGCGCGAGCTGCACGTGGTGTGATGGGGCGGATATGAACGCCGACAGCAAGGTGGATTTTGTTGATTTTTCAGCGTATGCGCAAAATCAGGAGGCTCAGGCGGCAAGTAAAACCTGGCTGGAAGCCCAGCGTCGCGGAGAAATTTACCGCGAATGTTTACGCAATGCCGACATGATTTTGCAGGACTGGATGACGTACAAACGCGATCCTGTCACCAGCCTCTATTCAAAGGGCGGAACCTGGGAATACGCCAACGAAGGGGCGGATCATTATGCATCGCTGGTGTTGATGGCGAATTTTGTGGATCACGAGGAGTTGGAGCCGGGTGGTTCGCTTTATACCACGCTGGTGAACTCTATTAATTTGTGCGCTAGTCCCACGGGGATACCCACGACGTATAGCCTGACGACGTACACTCAGGGCAGCGTCAGTTCCGCGGGGGCAATAGCGGAATGGCTCCGAGACGGGCTGATACGCATTACGGAAGTGATGGGGGATGGAAATATCTGGTATGAGGAGCAAATTCGGCTCAGCGACGCCATTATCGCCCGGGCTGCTTCCCTGGGCGGGATGATGACCATGTTTACCGGACTGGAAAACCGGGGGACGATTATGCAGGCGTTCGCGCGGTTGACGGCGATGAGCGGTGACACCAGGTATCTCGAAGCGGCCGAAGAAATCGCGGATTACTATCTGGCGGATCCTCTTGTCCGTATCGGGACGGAGCCGTTCCGCGATCACGGCTGCGAAATTGTGCCGGGATTAGGCGACGTGTTTATCGTCGAATGCAAGCTGGGTCGCCCGCGCGCGGTTACGTATCACGATCCCATGCAGGTATTGCTGGATCGTATTCTGGAAATCGGCCGGGAGCCGAATAGCGGTCTGCTTTACTATTCCGCCAATCTGGTGACGGGGACCGTGGATAAACGCATGATTGTGGATGACTGGGGTTACGTGCTGTTCGCGCTTGATGCTTACGACCGGGCCACGGGTGAAAATCGCTATACCGAGGCTCTGCTCAAGCCGCTGTGCTGGCTGACGGATAAGCGGCCCATCTGGCTGGAAACGATCTGGTTTATCCATAATACGATTGACGACTGGAGCGACTCGTACGAAAGCACCGTCAATATCTGGCATCAATTCCCCATTATTCGCGGTTATGACCGATTGAATTGGCACACGTATCAAGGCGGCCACCGCAATTATACACCCGGCGACCTCTACGGTCCCGGTAATGGCGGCCATTATGACGGCAGCACGGGACGATGCCTGTCCAACCACGCCATGTTGAGTTCCCAGGGCGTGCGGGCGCTGCCTTTCCGGCGAGACCTGCGCTGCGGCGCCGTGCCGCGCGGCAAGGAGCTATACGTATCCGTCAAGGCGGATTCGGCCTGGTCCGGCGCATTATATTTCGATGGGCCGCGTTTTGCCAACCCTCTGACGCTCAATATGGATTGGGCGCGCATCAATCAGTTGCCTGCGTGGTTTGTGGTTGAACCCACAGCCTCATATCAGGTAAGTATCGACGGCGCTGCGCCGGTCACCTGCACCGGCCTGCAATTACAGCAAGGCATCCCGGTTAATGTATTAACCGATGAGTGGATTAATCTTCACATCCGGCCGGCTTTTTAAAACTTGCGTGCTTAAAAAGAAATTGTACAATAGCGATTTGAAAATGTCGTGCTATATGTGCATTTTCTGAGTGAGCCGGTTAATAAAATTGTCGCTATCGGCGGCAGTTAACGGGCAGCTTTCCATAAGTTTTGAAAAAGACAGGAGATAACCTGATGCCTATGCCCAGGAATTGTTTTTTATGCTTGATGTTATTAACCGGATGTATGGTCTCTTCGCTGGCGACAGGCCAGTCCGCTGCGCCCGGGGATGGCGATGTGATGACCTATCGCGTCTGGCAATACCTCGACGATGACTGGGAATATCTCCAGGCCGCCATTCCCAAGGCTGCTGAAGGCGGTATGAACCGCATCCAGTTGGGCCATAAAATCACCATGGAAATCCATGATGTGTACAAATCGCCGGAAAGATGCGAGTTGATTCGCAATTGCGCCCGTCTGGCCCATCAACACAATTTGAAAGTCGATCTCTGGACGCATGAACTGTCCGATGTGCCCGCATCGCTGAAAAAAGACGGCAAGGTTGTTATCAACGAGGAACTTTGGACGTGGATGCGGGACAAATACGCTCGCGCCTTCAAGCTGGCGCCGGAAATCGACGGCCTGGTCCTGACGTTCGCCGAGTCGCAAGTCAATATTTACAGCGACAAAGTCATTACGGATTTATCCGAAGACGCTCGCATCGCCAAATTGATTGCAGTCATGGCGGATATTTGCCTCAAGCACGATAAACAACTCTTCATTCGCACGTTTGTCTATGAACCCGATGAATTGGAGGCCATGCGAAAGGCCATTGCGTCCGTCAGCGCCGCGGTCCGAGATAAAGGCAATGTTGTGGTGATGACCAAGTGCGTGCCGCATGACTGGTCGCCGTTTTATCCCTACAATCCTCTCCTGGGCGATGTGTCGGGGCTGCCCCAAATCGTGGAAATCGACCTCGGTCAGGAATACACCGGCCTGAGTAAAATATTGCATTGTGAGGTGAATTATATCCAGGCGGTGTTGGCGCATTGCCGTAATAAAGGAGTTATTGGCGCCGTTGCTCGCGTGGACCGAGGCCGCGGCAACCGCGCCTTGGGTACGCCCAACGAGGTAAATCTTTATGCCTTTAACCGTTTGGTGCAGGATGCTTCGCTATCTGTCGATAGTATCTGGACGGAATGGGCCGCGCAGCGTTACGGTAAAGACGCCGCTGCTTATGTCATCGACGCCCTCAAGGCTACCTACGATATTACCAACTTGACGCTGTATCCCCTGGAGCAGTGGATTATCAATCATTCGCGGCTCCCTGATTGGCGCTATACCGTGGGCCACATATCCTTTGTTTCCCCGGCCAAGTGGATTCCTTCACCACGGCAGGAACTCGCCCGCGATGAACTCTGGCGGCCGGACTGGATTACTATACAGAAAATTGCGTCAGAAAAAGATATGGCTCGGGTGCTGGCCGCGACATCCCTGAATATCCTTGAACAGGGCCGCTCATATCTGAGCGATGACGATTACCGGAATCTCAAAGGCTATCTGGAGTTTGGCCGGGACCAAATTGAAGTTTTCGCCGGCCAGAACCTTGCTTTCTGTGCCACCATGCGCTATCTGAACCGCCAAAAAGGCATTGGTATTGAGCGGCAAAGCCTTGAGGAATTGCGCGCCGAGGCGCTAAGCTATATCGAAAAATTTGCCGCCAGTGCCGACCTCATCGAAACCCGCTACGGCCCGGATGCTCCCGTCGGCGAACCCCGGCTCGCTCGCAAATACGCCGCCGAGATGCGTGAATTAATTGAAAAGCCATCTTGACAAATGTAGGTAATATTTCTGCGAAAAGCATTTAACAGGTATTCAGCAGCCCGCCGGCCAGCAGGATGCGGCGTTCGCGCGCGGTGAGTTCCAGTTTGCAGGTAAAATCAAAACCTTTCGTGGCGTTTGTGACCGTAAAGGTTTCGGCTTCGGCGATGATGGCGTGAAAATCCATAACCTTTAAATCATCGCCTTGCTCCATGCGCGCGTAGTCGGCCGAATCGGCAAACACTGCCGGGACAATAGCGAAATTCACCAGATTCGCCCGATGGATACGTTCAATCGCCAAAGCAATAATCAGGCGCACGCCCAGAAACATCGGGCACAGCGCCGCATGTTCCCGGCTGGAGCCTTGGCCGTAACTATCGCCCGCGATGACCACGCCCTGTCGTCCCTGAGCTTTCAACGCCAGCGCCCGGTCAGCAAACGTGGGGCGGCCTTCCTCATTAAAACAATTGAAAACATATTTGGCGTATTCCGGCACATTGGAACGATACTTCAGCAGCGCTCCGGCCGGCATGATATGGTCGGTGGTGATTTTATCGCCTACACGGATAAGGACTTTGCCGTCGAGTGCTTCCGGCGGCGTCTGTGCCGACGGGGGGGCCACAATGCTCGACGAACGAATAATTTTTACCGAATTCGCTTCCTCGGCGGAAGCAGGCGATTCAATCATACGATCATCAACAGGGATACTTGTTAAATCTTCGATTTTCGGCCAGGCCGTACTTATTAATTCAGGCAGTCGGCGCGGGTCGATGAGTTTACCTGTTAGCGCGGCCGCCACCGCCGTTTCCGGACTAACCAGATACACCATGTCGTCTTTGGTCCCACTCCGGCCTTTGAAATTTCGGTTAAAGGTGCGCACGCTGATTTTTCCCTCGCCGGGGCTGAATCCCTGGCCGATGCACGGCCCGCAGCCCGATTCAATCAGCCGCACGCCCGCCCCAATGATATCCGCCAACGCCCCTTTACCGGCCAACAGGCCCAGTACTTGCCGAGAACCCGGTGCGATTCCAACTTCCACCCGCGGGTGCACAACTCGGCCTTTAAGCAAAGCCGCCACGGTCATTAAATCAGTGTAACTGCTGTTGGTGCAAGAACCTATAACAACCTGATGAATTTCCGGTTCACCCAGTTCGGCGATGGTTTTTACATTATCCGGGCTGGATGGACACGCCGCCAATGGCTCCAGATTGTTTAAATCGATTTCAATAACCCGGTCGTATTGTGCCCCGGTGTCCGCCGCCAGCGGGGTATAATCTTTTTCCCGCCCCTGAGCGGCCAAAAACCGCCGCGTCATCTCATCGGAGGGAAATAGGCTGGTTGTGACACCCAGTTCCGCCCCCATATTGGTGATGGTGGCCCGCTGAGGAACGCTTAAGTCGGCAACACCGGGGCCGAAATACTCGGCAATCCAGCCGACATTACCTTTGGTGGTCAGAATGCTCAGAACTTTGAGGATAACATCCTTGGCGGCGACCCATTTTTGCAGCCTGCCGGTTAACCTGATTCCGATAATCTTTGGAGCCGCTAAAAAAAATGCTCCGCCGCCCATTGCTACGGCCACATCCAGACCTCCCGCTCCGATAGCGAGCGAACCTATTCCTCCGGCGGTAGGTGTATGGCTGTCACTGCCTAGCAGTGTCGCGCCGGGCCTGGCAAACCGCTCCAGATGAACCTGATGGCAGATGCCGTTACCCGGCCGGCTGTGATACAGCCCGTATTTTTTGGCTGCCGATTGCAGATATAAGTGGTCATTATGATTTTCCGGGCCAAACTGAGCAAGGTTGTGATCGACATAACTAACTGATACATCAGTTCTTACGCGGGGCATAGCCATGGACTCAAACAGTAACATAACCGTTGTGCCCGTGGCGTCCTGAGTGAGGGTTTGATCAATGTGGATGCCAATTTCACGGCCTGGAGTTAATTCACCTTCAGCGAGATGCTGGGCAAGAATTTTATAACTTACTGTTTTAGCCATAGTTAAATGTTGATATCCATGATAGTATTATTTAGCATTTCCGAGCTGTTCAATTTATGGTCGGCCCAAATCATTTTATACCCATCCCCATATCAACTATAACTGTAGCAATAGATTACAAACGAGACAATCAAGAAAAATCATCTATCAACCTTAATTTTGGTCTGACCTTTAGCCGATAAAACCTAAGTCGTGAGTGAGCTTGTATCAGATTGAAAAAGAATATAGAATATAGTCTCACGGCCACCCGAAACGAAAAGGCGAGCCTGATAGATGTTTTATTAAAGGGGCCTGACATTTCGTTACGGGGGCGAATAAGATAAACAGTTAACTAAAGGATTTGTGATGCTGAAAATCACAATTTCCCCACGATGAGCATGAGATAAGGCTTTTGTGCGGCGGCTAAATGGCTCGCCGGTGCAAAGATGTGGAGAATTGTAGATAAATTCTGAGGTTTTCTTGCTTTATACTCAAGGTTGTGTAATAATTTGTTGTAATTTCGACGTATATCGGCGAAATCTGAAAATAATGGGCGAACCGGTCGTTTGGGGATGTGTGGATAGTGTGCGGAAAGCAAGATCTGTAAAAAAGATAACGTTTCGGAATTTTCACAATTTACGGATGGTGTCGCCATGAAAGTACTAATGCTGGGATGGGAGTTTCCGCCATTTATATCTGGCGGGTTGGGAACGGCATGTTATGGTCTAACCCGTGCTTTGAGCCAAATGGGTACGGAGGTTGTTTTTGTTTTGCCTAAACCCATTTCGGGGGAACATGCTACTCACGTAAAAATGGCCCAGCCCAGCGCTCACGGTCGGATTTGCGGGCGGGATGTATTTGGAGGTACGGAACTGGAGCATGTGACCTTCCGAACGCTGCCCAGTATGCTGACGCCCTATCAAACGCCGAAGGATTATGAAGAGGCCTTACGTAAAGCTCGGCAGCTTGCCGGAGAAACCTTTGACCTGGACCTGGATTTGCCCGATATCGCCGGCGGCGAGCATTATGGGCGGGATTTGTATCAGGAAGTTCAGCGTTACGCCAAGCTGGCGGCGTGGATCTCCCGCGAGGAACAGTTCGACATTATCCACGCCCACGACTGGATGACCTATCCGGCGGGCATGGCCGTATCGGCACTTTCCGGCAGACCGCTGGTGGTGCATATTCACTCCACGGAATTTGACCGCAGCGGCGAGCACGTTAATCAGATGGTTTATGATATCGAGCGTCAGGGGATGCACGCGGCGGACAAGGTCATCGCGGTGAGCCATTTGACCAAAAATATCGTGGTCAGTCGCTATGCGGTTCCGGAGGATAAGGTGGAGGTGGTTTATAACGCCATCGACCGCGACAACGGCGTGGTCGGCTTTGTCAATCCGGGCATCAGCAAGGATGAAAAGATCGTGCTGTTTCTGGGCCGGATTACGATGCAGAAGGGGCCGGAGTATTTTCTGGCCGCGGCCAAGAAAGTGCTCGAAATCATGGACAATGTCAAATTTGTCATGGCGGGGTCGGGCGATATGATCCGCCGCACCATCGAGATGGCCGCGGAGATGGGCATCGGCCATAAGGTGCTGTTTACGGGATTTCTGCGCGGCAAGGACGTTGACCGCGTTTTCCAGATGGCCGATTTGTTTGTCATGCCCAGCGTCTCCGAGCCGTTCGGGCTGGTGCCGCTGGAGGCGCTGCGCAACGATGTGCCGGTGATTATCAGCAAACAAAGCGGCGTGGCCGAGGTGCTTACGCACGCTTTGAAGGTCGATTTCTGGGATATCAACGAAATGGCCAACAAGATCGTGGCGGTCCTGCGGCATCCGCCGCTTCATTCGACGCTCCGTGAACACGGCAACTTCGAGGTGCGCAAGCTTAACTGGAACAGTTCCGCCCAGCAGGTGATGGACGTCTATCGTTCGGCGCGGTCACCGGTGGCGGTTTAAGCATAAGCTCAACCTATAACTCGGCGTAAAACGATCAGGCGAAATTACATCTTATTACAACCTTGAGAACAACGAAGGGGTTCGCGTATGGCATCCGTGTGTTTTTATTTTCAGGTGCATCAGCCGTTCCGGCTGCGGCGCTACAGTGTTTTTGACAATGACCGCAATTATTTTGACGACTATAAAAACGAGCAGGTTTGCCGCAAGGTGGCTCATAAGTGCTACCTGCCGGCCAACCGGCTGATGCTCGATTTGATTCGGCAATTCGAAGGCCGGTTTCGCGTCGCTTACAGCATTACCGGGGTGGCCATGGAGCAGTTCGAACGCTGGGCGCCGGAAGTGATGAGCACGTTCCACGCGCTCAATGAGACGGGCTGCGTGGAATTTCTGTCGGAAACTTATTTCCACAGCCTTTCCTTTCTGTACTCACGGGATGAATTCGCCGAGCAAATTCGCCTGCACCAGGAAAAAATCAAAAAGCTTTTCGGCCAGACGCCGCGGATTTTCCGCAATACCGAACTGATTTATAATAACGACGTCGCCGCGTTCGCCCGCGAGATGGGTTTTGCGGGCATTTGCTGCGAAGGGGCCGATCACATTCTGGGCTACCGCAGTCCCAACTATATTTACACCGCGCCGGGCGTCAAGGGCCTCAAGCTATTAACGAAAAATTATCGTCTCAGCGACGACATTGCGTTCCGTTTCGGCAACCGCGGCTGGGAAGAATGGCCCCTGACGGCGCCGAAATTCGCCCAGTGGGTCAATCAGGTCAACGGCAACGGCTTTACCATTAATTTATTCATGGATTACGAGACTCTCGGCGAACACCAGTGGGAAGATACGGGCATCTTTGAATTTCTCCGCCATTTGCCCGGCGAAATTCTCAGGCATCCTGATAATAATTTCCTGACTCCCAGCCAGGTGGTGGATACCCATCCGGCGATGGGCGAAATGGATGTGCCGCACATGATCAGTTGGGCGGATATTGAGCGTGATTTGTCCGCCTGGCTGGGCAACGCCATGCAGTCCAACGCTCTTTATGAACTGTATCGTCTGGAAAACCTGGTGAAGGAAACCGGCGATGAGCAGATTCTCAAGGATTGGCGTATGCTGCAGACATCAGATCATTTCTATTACATGTGCACCAAGTGGTTCTCTGACGGCGATGTGCACAAATATTTCAACCCTTATGACAGCCCTTACGATTCGTATATTAACTTTATGAATGTACTGGACAACCTGCGCGGCCGATGCCGGCGGTTGTGCGAGGCCACGGTCAAAGGATGAACACGCAAATCATGGATGAACAAGCCCCGACGGCGGGTACATTGACGATTGATCCTGCCGATGTGAACGGTCTGCTGGACAAGGAATGGCTGCTGACCAACCAGCGGGGCAGTTATGCTTCGGGAACCGTACTGGGCTGCAATACGCGGCGCTATCACGGTTTGCTGGTGGCGTCGCTGCATCCGCCGGTCGAGCGGGTGGTGATGCTCTCGAATCTTTTGGAAACAGTGGAGGTCGGCGGGGAGAAGTTCGAGTTGAGCACGTTTGAATTTTCCGACCGTTTGCATCCGCAGGGCTATCGTTTTCTGAAAAGATTTCGCCGCGATGCGGGGGTGCATTTTGAATATGAGGCCGGGGGGTTGAAAATTATAAAAAGTGTATATCTCAGTTATGAAGACGATGTTTTGGCGGTGCGTTACGCGTTCAGCGGCGCCGCCGGTCCGGTGCGCTTCAGGCTGATGCCGATGGCGGCGATGCGTGATTTTCACGCTATGCAGTCTTCTTCGGCGTCTTTGCAGGTGACTCAGGAGGACGGCCTGGTCACGGTCCACGGGCTGAATCCGGCCGATCCGGCCATGCACCTGTTTTGCCGGGGGGCGACGTTCGACCGGGGCGCGGACTGGTGGTACGCCATGCGCTACCGGATGGAGGCCCGCCGCGGCCAGCATGATTACGAAGATGTGTGGGTTCCGGGGGCATTTACGGCGGAATTTACCGGCGATCGGGAAGTGACGCTGGTGGCGGCGGCCACAGCGAACCATTCCCGTCCCGGGCCGATGGATATTGACGCCGAAGATATCACCGAGCAGCTTCGCGGCCGACGGCAGGAGCTGCTTACGCTGGCCGACGCCCGCGACGAGGCGGATCGCGCGCTGGCGCTGGCGGCGGATCAGTTTATTGTGCGCCGCCGCATTAATGATACCAAGGAATCGGCCACCATTCTAGCCGGATATCACTGGTTTGCCGACTGGGGGCGCGACGCCTTTATCGCGCTGCCGGGTTTGCTGCTGAGCACCGGCCGGCTGGCCGAGGCCCGTGAAGTGCTGGCCACGTTCGCCGGGGCGCTGGACCAGGGCCAGATTCCCAATCGCTTCGACGATTACGGCGGTCCGCCGCATTATAACAGCGTGGATGCGTCGCTATGGTATGTGAACGCCGCGTATCAATACTTTCTGATCAGTGAAGACCGCTGCACGTTTTACGAATTGTTTCGCGCGGTGATGGCGGATATCTTAACCCATTACGAACGCGGCACGCGCGATAAAATACATGCCGATAGCGACGGCCTGATTACCGCCGGCGATGAAAACACCCAACTTACCTGGATGGACGCCAAATGCAACGGCGTGATCTTTACGCCGCGCTACGGCAAGCCCGTCGAAATCAACGCCCTGTGGATTAACGGCCTCAATATCATGGCGGAAACGGCGACGGATAATACAGAGCGGCACTATTGGGCCGAAAAGGCGCAATGTGCGGAGGAAAGCTTCAATCGTCTCTTCTGGAATCCGGCGGAAAAGTGCCTCTATGACGGCATCTATCCCGACGGTCGGCCTGATGGGGCGGTGCGGCCGAATCAGATTTTTGCCGTGTCGCTGCCGTTTAGTCCGCTTCCGCCGCCGCGCCAACAGGAGGTCGTCGCCGCGGTGCGCCGGCACTTGTGGACGCCGTTTGGCCTGCGCAGCCTCAGCCCGCGCGACAGCCGCTATCGCGGCCGTTACGAGGGTGACCAGTTCAGCCGCGACAGCGCCTATCATCAGGGCACGGTCTGGGCCTGGCTGATGGGACCGTTTATCGAGGCGTTCCTCAAGGTCAATAAATACAATCCCGAAGCCCGTGCTGAAGCCGCCGAGATGCTGGGAGGGCTTCAGCGGCACCTCTTTGAGGATGCCTGTCTGGGCAGTATCTCCGAAGTTTTCGACGGCGACTTCCCCCATCGTCCCGGCGCCTGTATGGCCCAGGCCTGGAGCATCGCCGAACTCCTCCGCGCCCGCCGGCTGCTACGCTGAATTTTAACCGCGGATTACGCGGATGAACGCGGATTATTTCAAACCTTGTTGGCCGATATAATAGTACGATTTTATCATCGAACTACAGAAGGGGTAAAAATGTCATCATGCAA
>CAZOCV010000064.1:0-16743 GCA_964578395.1 uncultured Pirellulales bacterium | reverse complement strand
GCAGGAGCTTGGCAATGGCAAAAGTATCTATCTGGAAACGTATGGGAGGCTGGCTGCGGGGATCCTCCGAACCGATGCAGGCCGAGCAATCGCTCGACGCCGACGGATTGCTCGTCACCCCGTCCGAAAATCACCTGGAAGACCCTACCCCCCAGGCCGCCGATACCACCTCGCTGTTCCATCGCCGCGGCAAACCCGATCAAATCGCCGCTATGGAAGACGGCTTCAACCGGCTGGTGGAGGTGCTCGAATCCATTAACGACCATGTCCTCCAGCAGCAGGAAACCAGTTCCTCCGTCCGCACCCATCTGGAAAAACTGCCCCTCCTGCTCGAAGGTTTCTCACAAACCATCAACAGTCAGCGGCAACTGCTCAATACCATGACCGAGGAACTTCAGCAGGGCAACCGCCTCGGCCGCCAGCAAACCGAACTGCTTAAGCAACTGCCCGACGCCGCCCGCGAACAACTCACCCGACTCGACCAGATGCAGGAACACCTGGAAAATTCCACCCGCGCTGCCCGCGAGGTCGCCGAAAACGTCGGCCGCCAGCGCCAAACCGCTGAATCCATAGCCGCACAGTCCCAGGTGCAAACGCAGGCACTGCGCGACATTAACGAACTTATCCGCCACGACGATGAACGTCTGGAAACACTTCTAAGCCGCCACACCCGCCGCCTTACCTGGCTGAGCATTGCCGCCGGACTAGTAGCCCTTATCGCCGCCGTTATCGCCATAGCGACATGGTGGCCTCACCACCAGTGATAGGGAGCGCGGCCCTCGCCTTTGACGGTGAAACGCACCTGTAAATCCTTCATCGGCCGCCAGACAACATGCCCGTCTCCATACAAGGCATGGCCTCCCTGTGGCCGAAGCCGCCGGTCCAGATGAGCGGTTTTATCCTTGATGCCCCAATCCCATAGGCCTGCTTCGATATCATGGAATTGCGCCGTCGCCGCCTCCCGGCCGGTACTGACGGTAATATCGACGATAAATTCGGTTTCGGCCGCTCCGGCCTGACTGGAACTGGTCAGCCAGCTTCGCGGCGGCGTCCCTTCCCATGGCGCCGGCCGCAGCCGTTCAAAACCCGGCGTCGGCCCCAACAGCCAGAAATAACCCGTTATCCGAAAAAAAATATCCCGGTTATCCACCGTCACCCCCGGCGGGTCCAGCAGCACCGGAAAACTCGCCGGCTCCGGCCGGTTGCCCAGTTCGCGGGCGTTATATTGCCAGCATTCCGTGGCCCGCCAGAAGATATCTTCGTGCGGATTTTTCACGCCCTCCAGCGGACAGTAAAAATTTTCCCGGTCTCCGCCCGTTTTCAGCACATAATCGGTGGTGCTATAGGCCACATCGAACAGCCAGTGGCCCCGCCCCGTGCGGGGATATTGGCCGCTATAATCCCCGGCGTAAATGTGCATACTCAGCCCCAGTTGATGCAGATTATTCTGACACTCGGTGCATTTGGCCTGCCGCCGCGCCCCCGCCAGCGCCGGCAGCAATATCCCCACTAACAGGGTTATTATCCCTATCGCCACCAGTAATTCTATCAGCGTAAAACCCAAATTCCATCGTTTCATGGCTCATGCCCCATCTTGTATTCACATAGGAGTGTAACACATCTTCGCTCCAAATGCGCACAAAAAAACCTGCCGATTATTAAAAACCGACAGGTTATCTCATTTCTCCAACCGCCGGCTTACCACCAGAAATAATACCAATCCAGACCTGAACCGGGAGGAGGATTTATTAATCGTTGCTGCATTTGTTCAAATTGGCGCCATTCTACATGATTATCGACAAACACCACATTGCCTCCGGCGGGATCCGTCTTGCGCAAAAGGTGATTGGTGCTATCGTAGATGCGCCAAATCTGGTAGCAATTCCCGGCAATCTGAGAAAAACTGGTGTCGGGATCGTCAGAATCGCTGTTATTACTCAAAACAATGTCCGCGAAAAGTTCGACTTCGGAGGGATATCTGACATTATTCCGCCTCACCCATTGCTTGACGGGAGGACCGCCGAGTACTTTTCGCCCTCTCGGAGTAAAAGGTTCGATCATGGTAACGTAACCAATTACCCGATTGTACCTCATGCGGTTTTCACCTTGTATTTCCTGATCAGGCCTAATGGGCATCGATGCCCCGCCCCAGGCCTGATCCATCCACCAGAAAAGGTCTCTGTCGCGATCAAGATTGGATGGACAATACATGGTGCGACGATCACCGCCGCTGGCAATAACCAAATCGGTCATATAATAGGAAACCGCCCAAGGCCAGGTGTCTTCCCATTGCTGTGCCGCAAAATTATATTTACCGAAAGGCGGATAATGGCTTGCATTTTCCAGAGCATATATATTCATTGCAGTGGTAATTTGCTTGAGGTTGTTGGCGCAATAAACTCGTTTGGCCTGTTCGCGAGCTTTTCCCAGCGCCGGCAGCAGAATGCTTACCAGCAAGGCAATTATCGATACCACAACTAATAATTCAATTAGAGTAAACGCTTTTCTGCTGTATATTTTAATCATGGCCAACCTTTATTCCATGCCTTCATAATAATGGAAATATCCGAAGGCTATAGCCTTTCCTCGACCGGTCTGGATATGACGCCACAGTCTTATCGATAACGACCTTTTATTTTCGTAAATATACACGACACCTTATATAACTTCACTATACAATGTTATCTTTATTGCCCAATTTTGTCAACAAATAAGCAATTAAAAGGCAAAATCCTCATTTTCATCGCCTTTGACCCGAAAAACCTTTTCCCCCTGATAAAGCCAAAACAACATTTTACTTCCCCTGTTTTCTACAAACATTTTACTGACAGAAATCCCCCGCTTTACGGCATTAGGCAGCAAATCTTGTTCTTCATGCGAGCGATCATCTGGCCGGTTAGGTATTTGACGAAGCGTTGGCGTTAGGTGCATTGCCAAAAAGAAAAATCAAACTCCCACAATACCACTCAACGAAACGGGAAATTTTCATGGTAGCAAACATGAAAAAGTTCTTCATGATTCCATAATGCTTCCTGATATCAATAGTCATCATCAAATAGCCACTCTGAATTCCCGATTTTTATTTACGCCAAAGTTCAGTATTAAATTCTTTTCACCACCAGTGATAAGGTAAATCTTTACGCCATATTAAATATCGCTTCATCATTTCATCGAATTGCTTACGATGAACATGACCATCAACATACAAACCGTTACCATCGCGCGGCTTCATATCTCGACCAAGGTGAGCGGTTCGGTCCTTCACGCCCCATTGCATTAATCCGGCTTCAATATCATAAAAATAAGCGGTATCCGGATTTGCAGCAATACTATGATTTGCCCCAGAACTTACTGTTATATCTACAACAAACTCCGTTTCCGCTGAAAACCGTTGTGTTGCTTTAGTCACCCAAGTGCGATAGGGTGACTCAAAAAAAGGACCGGGGCGCAAAACTTTTTCAAAGTAATCAGTTTCATGTTCCATGGGGCCTAGCAACCAAAAATATCCTGCGACCCGAAAATATTTTTGACGAACATCGACTTTAACGCCAGGGACAATCTCTTCCATATATCCTTCTGGTTCGGGAATATGATCTCCTATTACGCGCCGGTTTTTAACCCAACATTCAAAGGCCCGCCAGAAAATATCCTCGTCAGGATTTTTAACGCCTTCCAATGGACAATAGAATACGCCTTTGTCACCTCCTGTTGCAATTACATAATCTGTGGTAAAATAGGATACATCAAACAGCCAATTGCCATTAGCAATACGAGGAAAATTATTATTAAATTCATTAGCATACATTAACATGCTAATACCCGTTTGCTTCAAATTATTTTGACAAACCGCCCCTTTGGCCTGCCGTCGAGCGTCCGCTAAAGCCGGCAGCAAGATACTCACCAGCAGGGCGATAATGGACACCACCACCAGTAACTCAATGAGGGTAAAACCTCTGCGATGTGTTTTTTTCATGGCAACTTCTCCTCATTATGCTTTAGCCATAAAATATACGGATATCCACAGACTGTTTTCACCGACCGCGCCAGACAACGTACCGAATCGACTTCACATGTAATAAGCGGCAGCAAATACCGCTTACGCGTACCTCCCATACTATTTTATTATACGAAAATCCCTGCCAACGTCAATATTAATCAAAAAAACTGCAAAAACGTCCACTTTCCTTAACCATTACGGCCAAAGCTGTTTATTTATATAGAATATATGTTCACAAATAACATTTTCCTGCCTACTTTGAGGGGTTGTTTCATTATTGTTTGTTTTGGCAGGTACACATGTTTGTCATGCGGCCGGAAGTGGCGATTAGTAGCTTGTTCCTGTTGCGAAAAAGAATTTTTGTCATTCCCGCGCAGAGCCTGTCCTCGACCCGATCGGGGACGGGAATCCAGTATTTCCGTCTGGATACCCGCTTTCGCGGATATGACAGAGTCGCGCCAAAGCAATCCCCAACAGCAACCAGAATAATGTTATTTGTCACAAAATAACCCGGTTTTCACAATTACAAACGGGGGTATGAATCATGCCCGGCTTATTTTGTGATGTAAATCACCTTTGGTGTCCTATGTGTCCAATGTGTCCAATGTAATTCCTATTAATGTTTCGCGAAGAGGGAAATTTATTCTGTGTGGGAAATTAATAGGAAACTCATAGGGTACATTGGACACATTGGACACGGCGGCTCCGAAGGCAAGCTCAGTTTTTTCAAAAAAATGGTCAAATTGCTTGACGCTTATAAATAAATAAAGTAACTTTCGGCGATTTTGCGCGTATAAAGGCTTTCAGAATGACTTGAATTTTCGGTATCCTATGAGAAGCCATGTTTACTGCGCAAAGGTGCGGCGTCTGCCTCAGACAAACGCAACTGATGCGATAATTGCCGTAACATATTGTTTTTAAAGAGGTTAGCAACACGGAAGGACGATGACAATGGCATTGACCCAACACGCCGAATTGAATCGCTGGATTAATGAATGCGCCAAACTCTGCAAACCCTCGGACATTGTTATGATTGATGGGTCCGAGGAACAGCGCAAAGCTTTAATTCAGGAGGCTTGCAGCACGGGTGAGATTATCGAACTGGACCAGCAAAAGCTGCCCGGCTGCTATTACCACCGCACGGCCGTAAACGACGTGGCCCGGACGGAAAACCTGACGTTTATCTGCACCTCGCTACGTGACGACGCCGGCCCGATTAATAACTGGATGAGTCCGGATGAAGGCTACCGCCGGGCGAAGGAGTATTTTGCCGGTTCGATGAAGGGCCGGAAGATGTACGTCATCCCCTTCAGCATGGGGCCGATTGGATCGAATTTCAGCAAACTCGGCGTGGAACTGACCGACAGTATTTACGTCGTGCTGAACATGCTTATCATGACCCGCGCCGGCCAAGCGGTGCTGGACGAAATGGGCACGGCCGGACGGTTCACCAAATGCCTGCACAGCAAGGCGGACCTGGACATTGAAAAACGCCTGATTTTGCATTTCCCCGAAGATAATACGATTTGGTCCGTTGGTTCCGGTTATGGCGGCAACGTGCTGCTGGGCAAAAAATGCCTGGCCTTGCGTATCGCCAGCCATATGGCCCGCACCGAAGGCTGGCTGGCCGAACACATGCTGATCCTGGGCATCGAGGAACCCAACGGCCGAATTGAATACATCGCCGCGGCATTCCCCAGCGCCTGCGGCAAAACCAACCTCGCCATGCTTATCCCGCCGGAGGGCCTCAAGGCCAAAGGCTACCGCATCTGGACCGTTGGCGACGATATCGCCTGGATGCGGATTGACACCGATGGGCGGCTTTGGGCGGTTAATCCGGAATCGGGCTTTTTCGGCGTTGCTCCCGGAACCAATTCCCGAACGAATCCCAATGCCGTCAAAACCATTCAAAAAAACACCATTTTTACCAATGTGGTGCTTAATCCCGATAAAACCGTCTGGTGGGAAGACGGCGACGGCGAACCGGCCCCCGAAGGCGCCCTGGACTGGAAGGGAAACCCCTGGAAACCGGGTATGAAAGATGAGAATGGCAAACCGATCTTAGGCGCTCATCCTAATTCGCGGTTTACCGCCCCGCTGAACCAGTGCCCCACGACGAGCTTCCGCACAGAACACCATCATGGCGTGCCTATCAGCGCGATTATCTTTGGAGGTCGCCGGGCACATCTGGCCCCACTGGTATATCAGGCCTTTGACTGGGAACACGGAGTCTTTATCGGGGCGACGATGGCCTCTGAACGTACGGCCGCACAGTTCGGCAAGCAGGGCGAGGTTCGCCGCGACCCGATGGCAATGCTGCCTTTCTGCGGTTACAATATGGCCGATTACTGGGAACACTGGCTGCGAATGGGGGTACGGATGCGCTGGCAGCCGAAAGTTTTCCATGTGAACTGGTTCCGCCAGGACGAAAAAGGCAATTACCTCTGGCCGGGTTTTGGTGAGAACCTTCGGGTGCTGGAATGGATACTGGCCTGCTGCCGCAACGAAGTGCAATGCTCAAAAACCGCTATTGGCTGGATTCCGCGTATGGAAGACCTTGATATGACCGGCCTGAACCTGCCGCGGGAAACCTTTGATAAGCTTTTTGAGATTGACCCGGTGGCCTGGGAAGCCGAAAGTGAAAGCATCGGCGAATTCTTCAGCAAATTCGGCCGGCGGCTGCCGCTGGAACTATTGGCCCAGCACGAAGCCCTTAAACGCCGGCTGGAAGAACTCAAAGGCGCCAAACTTAAACAGGAAATTACCCAAACGTCGGTAAAATAACTTAACCTATTGTAATATAAAGCTTTACAAGCCCGTCCGGTTTATCAATAAACCGGGCGGGTGTTTTTTTTAGGGGAAAATAAATTTGAATAATGCCTTTCCATATTTTTTTTATTGACTCGCATCTGACAAATATGGTATAACAAGACCAGACTAGACCAGACCAGTTTGCTAGTTAGTTCCTGTTGCGGAAGAAGAGGCGTTGGGAGTTCAGCCTTCAGGCTGGCCGTTTTTGCGACAAAACGCCGCTTTCGATAAGGCCAAGCTGAAGCTTGAACTCCAAACGGGTTTTCCGCAACAGGAGCTAGTTAAACAAAAACTTTTCAAGGTTACATTTTGATTATGAGTGAAGTCCTGGTTCCATTTTTATTAGATAAACAATCGTCTCAACCCAAGTTTCAGCAGATCGTCGATGGCGTTCTGGAAGCTATTGATGATAAGACGATTCGACGCGGCGATAGCTTGCCCTCCGTGGGTCGGTTATGCGGGGAATTCAGTATTTCGCGCGAAACGGTGCTTAAGGCCTACGGGGAACTCAAGGAGCGAGGTATTATCGCGGCGGTGCCGCGCAAAGGGTATTTCGTCGCCAGCGAAGCGTTTCACCTGACCACGCGGGTCATGCTGCTGTTTGATTCACTGAGCCCCTATAAGGAAATTTTGTACAACGCCTTCAAGGAGCGGCTGAGCGAAAAGGCGTCCGCGGATGTGTATTTTCATCATTTCGACGCCAATGTATTTCGCATGCTGGTGCTCGATAATATCAAACGGTACGGCAAGTTCATCATCATGCCGTGGGACAATCCGAAAATCGCGCCGGTACTGGCTCAGATTGAGCCCGACAAACTGCTGATTCTGGACCGCCGCGAACACGCGCCCGACAATGCCTCCTTCATCATTCAGAATTTTGATGAAGCCGTCAGTGAAAGCCTGCACCAATGCCGTGAACGGCTTATGCGATATCAAAGCATTGAACTGGTGTTCCCCTTGCCCAGCAACCACCCGCGGGAAATCATGGACGGCTTCAAACGGTTTTGCGCCACCCATCATCTGGACGGTTCCATCACGCACAAAGTCAACCGGGAGCACATCGAAAAACACCGGGCTTACTTTGTCATTGATGATGATGACATGGTGGACATTGTCGAACAATGCAAGGCAAAAAACTATCGGCTGGGTGAAGATGTGGGCGTTCTGTCATATAATGACACCCCCATAAAACGGGTGGTGGATAACGGCATTACAGTTGTTTCGACGGATTTTGCCCAATTAGGCGCAGCGGCGGCGGACGTCGTCAATCAGAAAATGCAGCCGCGCCGGGTTATCCCCACAAAACTCATTATGCGTCATTCACTTTGAAAAAATCCAAGTTGGACGGAAAACATTATGATTGGCCAACGACAACATTCGCATGTAACCATAAATCACCTAAACGCCAGCCAAAACCGGTCAGGAAAGGATATCGTGGGCCATCGCCAGCGGCTACAGACCGCCTTGAGCCATCAGACTCCTGACCGGGTGTGTATTGATTTTGGGGCGACGGCTGTAACGGGGCTGCACGTTTCCTGCGTGGCGGGATTGCGGGATTATTACGGGCTGGAACATCGGCCGGTGAAGGTGATTGATCCATACCAGATGCTCGGTGAAATTGATGAAGAGCTGCTGGATATCATGGGTGTGGATGTGGTGGGCGTTTGGCCGCTGAACACCATGTTCGGCTTCCCCATGAGCGACTGGCGGGAATGCCGTATGCCGTGGGGGCAGGTCGTGCTGGTTCCCGGCGGTTTCAAAACCACCACCGATACGGATGGCAGTTGGCTGATTTACCCCGAAGGCGACACCTCCGCGCCGCCCAGCGGGCGCATGCCGGCCAAAGGTTTCTTTTTTGACAGTATCATGCGCCAGCCGCCTATTAACGAAGACGCCCTGGACCCGCGCGACAACATGGAAGAATTCCAGCCGATGAGCGAGGGCGAACTGGCCTATTATACCACGGAGATTCGCCGCGCCGCCCAGAGCGGCCGGGGTGTGGTCGCCACGTTCGGCGGAACGGCTTTCGGCGATATCGCCCTGGTGCCGGCGCCGTTTCTCAAACATCCCAAGGGCATCCGCGATATCACCGAATGGTATATGTCCACCGCGGCGCGGCAGGATTATATTCACGCCGTTTTTGAGCATCAGTGCGCCGTGGCGCTGGCGAACCTGGAAAAAATTTATCAGTCCGTCGGCAATCTGGTGGATGTGGTTTACATCTGCGGAACAGATTTCGGAACGCAAAAATCGCTGTTTTGCTCGCTGAATACCTACGACACCCTTTACGCCCCTTATTACAAGCGCATCAACGGCTGGATTCACCAGCACACCTCATGGAAAACCTTTAAACATTGCTGCGGGGCCATTGAGCCGCTAATGAGCCATCTGATCGATTCGGGTTTTGATATTATTAACCCGGTGCAATGTTCCGCGGCGGGCATGGATCCGCAACAGTTAAAGGATAAATACGGCGACAAGCTGGTTTTCTGGGGCGGCGGCATCAATACGCAAAGCACCCTGCCCTTTGGCAAACCAGACGAAGTAACAAGGGAGGTTCACCAGCGGATCGCAATTTTAAATCGCATGGGCGGATTTGTTTTTACATCCATTCACAACATTCAGATGAATACGCCGGTGAAAAATATTGTCGCCATGATAGAAGCCGCCGGCCAAAGCACAACATAGGCGAGTAAGCAAACGATGGAACCCAAAACAATCCACTATCGGTATTTATTGCCGGTCACCTTAACGGCTGCGCTGGGTGGTCTGCTGTTTGGCTATGATACGGCCGTCATCTCCGGATGTATCGACTACATGGAGGAATTTTTCCAGCTCAGCGTCGCCATGAAGGGCTGGGCGGCGTCCAGCGCCCTGGTCGGCTGCATCGGGGGCGCTCTGGCGGCGGGTTTCATCACTGACGCCATCGGCCGCAAGCGTACGCTGCTGCTGTGTGCGCTGCTGTTCACCATTTCGGCCATTGGCTCGGCCATCCCCCGCACCCTGACGGAACTGGTTATTGCGCGTATTATCGGCGGCGTTGCCGTGGGAGCGGCGTCCATGACGGTTCCCATGTACATTGCCGAATTATCGCCGGAAAATGTTCGGGGACGGCTGGTGTCGCTGTACCAACTGGCGGTGGTCGTGGGCATTTCCGTGGTTTTTTTCGTCAATATGCTTATCCAGCAGCAAGGCAGCCACGAATGGAACGTCAACAGCGGCTGGCGCTGGATGTTCGGTTCGGAAACCTTGCCGGCGGTATTGTTTGGCGTGCTGCTGCTGGGCGTGCCGGAAAGCCCGCGCTGGCTGATGAGCAAGGGCCGGTTAAGCCAGGCCCAGGCCGTTTTAGAGCGCATCATGGCGCGCCATCGCGCCAAGGACGTCGAACAACAGATTCAGGCCACCCTGCGGTATGAAAAGGGAAATTTCAGTGAAGTCTTTGCCCCGGAGTTTCGTCCGGCCCTGCTGATCGGCATCTGCCTGGCGTTATTTCAGCAATTCAGCGGCATTAACGCCGTAATGTATTACGCGCCAAGCATCTTCAAGGCCGGCGGCGCCGATGAACGCAGCGCGTTTCTGCAGGCCGTGGTCATCGGGGCCGTTAATCTCATCTTCACCGGCGTGGCCATCTGGCAGGTGGATCGTCGCGGGCGCAAGTCTTTGCTTTTAATAGGCGCACTGGTGCAAACGCTGGCGCTGGGAGGCATTGGCCTTCTTTATCATTATCAAGGTCCGCGACTCCTGCTGCTGGTGTGCATTCTCGTTTACGTGGCGGCCTTCGCCATGGCGCTGGGGCCGGTGGCCTGGATCATCATCGCGGAAATTTTTCCCAATAAGGTTCGCGGCCGGGCGATGACGGTGGCGACGTTCGTATTGTGGGGCAGTTGTTACCTGGTTTCGCAAACGTTTCCCATGCTGGTTGACCATCCCCGAATCGGCATTGCCAGAACATTTTGGATGTACAGTGCGGTGAGCCTGATCACGCTGGTGTTTGTGTGGCGATTTGTTCCCGAAACCAAAGGACGCACTCTGGAAGAAATTGAAGCAGGCTGGTTAAAACAGTCGTTGCCGGCCTCGCCATAATCAACGTTTTATGCTTTGAGAAAGGATAAATGCATGCTGGAGACAAAAAGTTTTATCGTTCTGTTCATTTTCGCTCTGCTGACAGGCTGGTCAATGCTGTTTGCTGATGAATTGACCGTGGATTTCGGCTATCCGCCGCCGTTTTGGCACACGGCCATCTGCCCTCCGGATGACACGTATAAAACATTGGTCAATCAGGAAGGATGCATATTATATCATTATACACGCAGCCGGCACGGGTTCCAAACCACACTGGCTTTAACGGTGGATGAACAAGCTAAAATCACGGGCCAAACTTTGGTATCGCCTCGTGTCCCCATTGTGCAAACCTGTCGGGAAGTGGAAGGTTTGAGCATACGGGAAGAGGTATTCGCCCTGCGTCAGGTCGGACCGGCGATGAAAACCTGGAAATATCCCGCGGCCCGCAAAGACGGCTCGCGCATGCATCGCAACTGGGCCAATCCCCAGGGCAAGGTCACGAAAAACCTTTCTTCCGTCGTCATCCCCGGCGAAACGGCGATTATGTACAATATCCAGACGCCGCCGGGTGCGGCCGTAAAAGTGGCGCTGGGAATATGCGAAGGTTTTTATGATCAGCCCGGCAAACGCATCATGCATCTTCGCGTCGAAGGGGCGCCGGCGCAACAGGTGGATACGGTCGCGGACCTGGGCAAAAATGTCGCTGGGGCCTTCTGGTTTGACGCCCGGGATGTCGATAACGACGGATTTATCAACCTTATGATTATCGCCACCGAAAAATCCGAGGATAAAGTCGCTATTCTTAACGGATTCTGGGTGTTTGACAACGGGGCGAAAAAAGATGACGCCGCCCTGCTGGCCGGCGAACTCGATGAACAGGCGGGGCTGGTGCTTTACGCCGGCGACCGCGATAACATCTCCCGCAACGATGTGGTTCTCGTTCATGTCACCAATACCGGTTCCGTTGAAAAAACGATTGAACCCAAGGTAACGGTCAACAGCATGCTTCGCCTGGAGCTGATGCAAGACCGCATTCGGGTTGACGGCCATGAAATGGTGCTGGCGACACATCCGATAGCGGACCTGACAGAAGCGGACGCCGCCAACGGCCGGCGCGACGCCATTATGAAACTGGCGCCGCTGACTATCCCCGCCGGCCAGACGACATCCTTCGCGGTGGTGCTCTGCGGCGGCGGCTGGGTCGATGCGCAGCCGACCACGCTGGCCGATGCCCAACAGGCCCGCCGGAACTGTCAGACGTTCTGGGAAACCGTTGACCTGCCTTACGGCCGCATCACGGTGCCGGATAAGAAAATCCAGGCCCTGATTGACAGCTCCATCCGCAACATCTGGCAGGCGCGCGAAATCAAAAACGGCATGCCTGCTTTCCAGGTGGGTGCCACCTGCTATCGTTCGTTGTTTATCGTTGACGGCTCGTTTATTCTGGAGGCCGCCACCATGATCGGCGCCGGGCAAGACACCCGCGCCGGGGTTGAATTCATGCTTTCGTTCCAGCAGGACGATGGTCGCTTCGAGATTTTGTCGCGCTACCATAAGGAAAACGGCATTGTGCTCTGGACCTGCGTGCGCCACGCGATGCTGACCCAAAGCAAAGACTGGCTGAAATCCGTCTGGCCCAAACTGGAAAAAACCGTCGCTTACATCAAACACTTGCGCCAGCTCAGCTACGAAGATGACACAATGCTCAATGATGGCTTAATGCCTCCGGGATACCCCGACGGCGGTATCGGCTGGGGCAACCATTATGAATACACCAATGTCTATTGGAATTTGCTGGGACTCAAGGCCATCATTCAGGCGGCCCGCTGGATCGGCAACGATCAGCAGGCCGACGAGTGGCAGCGCGAATACGATGATTTTTACGCCACATTCCGTAAATCCGCCCAGCGCGATATGCGCTATGATATTCATGGCAACCGGTATCTGCCTATTTTAATGACCCTTGAGGACCGGGTGCTCAAAAATGCTCATGAATGGTATTACCCCTGCAAAGCACAGTGGTCCTTCTGTCAGGGCGTGTATCCGGGCCAGCTTTTCGATAAAGACGATGCGCTCGTCAAAGGCAACCTCGATATGCTCGCCACGTATAAGAAAGAAGGCATGATCGCCACCACCGGCTGGACGACGGAAGGCATCTGGAACTATTTCGCGTCGTTCTACGGCCATGCGCTCTTATGGCAGGGAAACGGGCGCGGCGCCGCCGAACAACTCTACGCCATGGCCAATCACGCCTCGCCGCTGTTGGCCTGGCTGGAAGAACAGGAATACCGCGATACCAAAAATCGCAGCGGCGGCGGCGACATGCCGCATAACTGGGCCAGCGCGGAATTTATCCGGCTGGCGATGCACCTGCTGGCCCTGGACCGCGGCAGGGAATTGCACCTGTTTGAAGGCCTGCCCGTCGAATGGACGCGGCCGGGCATGGTGACGCGCCTGGATGGCGCCGTAACGCCATTTGGCCCCTTGACGGCTATTGTGCAAATCAGCGATGACGGCACATCGGCCAAATTAAACGTGAAACCTTTGAGCGATGCCTCCTGTGAAAAGATAGTGGTGCATCTGGGTCATTGGGCCTCCTCCGATGAACAGGCGACGATGGTACTTGATCCGAAGAAGAGTCACGAGGTGACGATTCCTATAAAACGCTAGTGTTTTTTTGAGAAAATGAGGATCAACCTGCTCAGACCAAAATACCGCGAAAGGTTTAACATGTTTAATCTTAAAATAGTGGTTGCAATTTTAATCATGGTGCTGGCGGTCAGCTTGCCACTGCGCAGCGACCAGGATTTGAAAGTGGATTTCGGCTACCAGCCGCCCCAGTGGCGTACGGCCATCTGTCCGCCGGATGATCCCTACAAAACGCTGGTCGATGAAAAAGGACGGTTGCTGCAGCACTATCCGGGCCGCCAGCGCTGGTTTGGCACGGAAATCGAAGTCGTGGTGCACAATGAAGCGAAAATCACGGGCCAGGAACTTGCCTCGCCCCGCGTCGCCATCGTGCAGACATATCAGGAAACGCCAGATTTGACCATTCTGCAGGAAATCTTCGCCCTGCGCGAAGAAGGGCCTGCCCGGCCGCCTCAAAAATATACCGCGCAGCGCAAGGATGGCTCCCAGGTGGAACGCAACTGGGCCAAACCCATAGGCGACGTCACCGGGAAACTATCTTCGATAGCGCTGCATCGTGAAGTCGCGGTGCAGTACCATATTCTTGTACAGCCCGGCACCGCAGTAACGGTCGCCCTGGGCCTGTGCGAAGGCTGGCACGATCAGCCCGGCAAACGCGCCATGAACCTTAGCGTGGAAGGCGCGCCGACGCAACAGGTGGATATGGTCGCGGACCTGGGTAAAAATGTCGCCGGGGCGTTCTGGTTTGACGCCAGAGACGTCAATAACGACGGATTCATCAATCTCAGTGTTCTTGCCGCCGAAAAATCTCAGGATAACGCGGCCATTCTCAACGGTTTCTGGGTTTTCGATAGCGATGTGAAAAAAGATGATGCCGCCCTGCTGGCCGGCCAGCTTGACGCCCAGGCGGCGCTGGTTCACTACGCCGGAGAGCGGGACAATATATCACGCAATGACATCGTACTCGTTCATGTCACCAATAAAAACGCTGAACCTCAAACCGTTGAACCCAAAATAATCATCAACAGCCAGCGAACGCTGCAATTGCTTAACGATCATGTTCAGTTAGACAACCATGAAATCATCCGGACGACACACCCCATCGCGTCCCTCAATGAAGAAAAACTGGAAAATGCCGGGCAGGCGACCATGACGCTGGCCCCGATAACCATTCCCGGCCGTCAGACGGCATCCTTCGCCGTGGTGTATGGCGGCGGCGGCTGGATTCATAATCCTCCCCTGACGATAGCCGACGCCCAACAGGCGCGCCGTCAATGCCAAACGTTCTGGGAAACCGTCATGCTGCCCTATGGCCGGATTACCGTGCCGGATGAAAACATTCAGGCCCTGATCGACAGTTCCATCCGCAATATCTGGCAGGCGCGCGAAATCAAAAACGGCCTGCCCGCCTTCCATGTCGGCGCTACCTGCTACCGTGCCCTGTTTATTGTTGACGGAGCGTTCATCCTGGAAGCCGCCAACATGGTCGGCGCCGGCCAGGACACTCGCGCCGGAATCGAATATACGCTCACCTTCCAGCAGGAAGACGGACGCTTTGAAATCCTGCCGCGCTATCACAAGGAAAACGGCATTGTACTCTGGACCTGTGTGCGCCACGCCATGCTGACTCAGGACAAGGCCTGGCTGAAATCCATCTGGCCCAAGCTGGAAAAAACCGTCGCTTACATTAAACATTTGCGCCAGCTCAGCTACGAAGATGACACGCCGCTCAATGACGGCCTGGTGCCGGCGGGCCTCGCTGATGGCGGCATCGGCTGGACCGACAATTACGAATACACCAATGTCTATTGGAACCTGCTGGGACTCAAGACCATCATTCAGGCGGCTCACTGGCTCGATAAGAATCAGCAGGCGGACGAGTGGCAACGTGAATACGATGATTTTTACGCCACGTTTCGTAAATCCGCCCAGCGGGATATGCGCTATGACATTCATGGCAACCGGTATCTGCCTATTTTAATGGCCGTTGAAGACCGGGTGCTTAAAAACTCTCATATCTGGTATTACCCCTGCAAAGCACAGTGGTCCTTCTGCCATGGCGTGTATCCGGGACAGCTTTTCGATAAGGATGACGCCCTCGTCAAGGGCAACCTCGATATGCTCGCCACCTACGAAAAAGAAGGCATGATCACCACCACCGGCTGGCTCACGGACGGCATCTGGAACTATTTCGCGTCGTTCTACGGCCATGCCCTGCTCTGGCAGGGCAACGGACGCGGAGCGGCCCAACAGCTTTATGCCATGGCCAATCATGCCTCGCCGCTATTGGCCTGGCTGGAGGAACAGGGCTATAAGGGTGATGCCATCAGCGAAAACGGCGACATGCCGCATAACTGGGCCAGCGCGGAATTTATCCGGCTGGCGATACACATGCTGGCCCTGGACCGCGGCAACGAATTACACCTGTTTGAAGGCCTGCCCGTCGAATGGACGCGGCCGGGAATGGTAACGCGCCTGGATGGCGCCGCCACCCCGTTTGGGCCGTTAACATTCGCCCTGCATATCAACGACAACGGCAAATCCGCATCCTTAAAGGTGGAACCTTTAAGCGACACATCTTGTGAGAAAATTATCGTTCACGTGGGTCCCTGGACCCAAAATACCCCTGAGGTTCTGGAATTAGACCCAAATAGTTCCCATGATCTGGTCATAACCATGAAGTAATTTTAATTTTACGGAGAAGCAAATAGTAAAAAATTTGCGGACATAAAAACAGGGAAATATAAGGGGACCCGGCCATTTTCGGAAGAAACTTCCGAAGCGTAAGCCAGAGTCCCCGGTTAGAACCATTTCCCTATTCCAACGCAGCCTGTGCGGCAACCTCGTTAAAGACAACGAGTTAGGTGTGTCTATTGCTAGTGGAACGTGTGATGATTGTCAACACTTAACTTTTGGTGCAGCGCAGGATGCAGCAGATTATCTCGAAAGGAGGTTCTATGAAGTAACCTGACGCATGGCAAATCTGTGGAATATGGTATGTAGTGACAATCTAACTTTTTGATGAGGAGAATTATCATGTTATGTCACAAAAATCGCGTTTTGGCTTTGTTTATTGTTTGCGGCCTGATGCTTTTCTGCGGCGCGGTAGCGCAAGCGGACATCAGTGCGGTGCAAAACTCCGGCTTTGAGCAGCCGGCTCGTCCTGACATATTTTTTCCGTCAGATATCGATCCATTTCCCAACTGGACGGCCTTTGGCGACAC
>CAZOCV010000063.1:8815-16895 GCA_964578395.1 uncultured Pirellulales bacterium | reverse complement strand
CCGTGTCGTTCCCGCGCGGGCGGGAATCCGTGACGCGGGCATCCTGCCCGCGAACTCTGTTAGCGCCGCCCATATCGGCCGCCGGCGACAAATGCGAGGGCAGGATGCCCTCGCCACCTATCCTTTCTCCTCCATCAAGCTAATTCGCGGATCGACCAGCCCATAGGCCAGATCAACCAGCAGGTTCAATACCACAATCACCGCCGAATAGGTCAATACCGTCGCCAGAATCATCATCCGGTCGCGGTTCTGTACGCTGGCGACGAAGTGCTGGCCCAGGCCGGGGATATTGAAGATGCTTTCGACTACAAATGAGCCGGTGAGGGCCGCCGCCGTCGCCGGACCCAGGTAACTCAGGACCGGTAAAAAGGCATTCTTCAAGGCGTGGTGCATAATAACCGCACGCTCACTAAGGCCCTTGGCCCGTGCCGTGCGGACGTAGTCACTGCCGAGCACATCCAGCATCCCCAGCCGCGTCAGCCGGGCGATATACGCCATAAACGGCAGCGCCAGCGTCAGCGCCGGCAGCCACAGTTGGCTCAGCCGGCCCCAGCCCCCCACCGGCAAAACCTTGAGCCACATTCCAAAGATAATTAAGAGCACTGTCCCCGTCACAAACGTCGGCAGCGAAATCCCGATAAGGGCCACTCCCATACTCAGCGCATCAAACCAGCCGCCCCGCCGCGCTGCCCCCAGCGCCCCGATAAGGATGCCGCCCGCCGTCGCCAGCACCATCGCCGTCAGCCCCAGCCGCACGCTCACGGGCAGAGCAGCGCGGATGATTTCATTGCACGTCCAATCGCGATACTGCCACGACGGCCCCAGGTCGATCAGCGGCCCCCGCCCGGCGATGAAGTCTATCGGGCTGACAAGTCGGGCCATGTATTCGGTGTACAGCCCCCAACTGTCATCGGCCTTATACGCCGAGCGGATGGCCCGCTCCACCTCCGGCGAAAGGCTGCGGTCGGCCTGCCGAAAGGGATTGCCCGGCGCGGCCACCGCCATCAGGAACGTGATGGTATAGATCGCCCACAACAACACCGGGCACAGGAGCAAACGCTTAATCAATTGTCTCCACATGATCAATGGAATCCGGCACTCAGAATTTACCAGTCAGCATTACCATGCAACACCTCCGGGCATCATACCGCCGATATCCTTGTCCCGCCAGCGGCCAGAGGCTATTTCTGTTTAACCAACAGCCGGAAACTTCCTTTTGCCCTTCTGACTTTTGAATTTTGCAACTTTAAACAAACTTGAAAAGGCAGGAGTCGGAAAATTCTATACTTACTTGAGGGTTTATACCCTTAACACTCTTCTCATAAGATACTTATACCGGTCGGCAGACGTTACGGTCACTTTGAACTTGATTTGTCGTATTAAAAGAGGTATGATTGGCGGTTGTTCGGTTCGGCGAGCTTAGTGAAGGAATTTTGTCCTATCCATCGAAATCAAAAAGGCAGTTGTCAATTTATACTGTCTGACGTATAGCCTGCCAACGGGATATTCCCGGATAAAAATTTTTGATAAGGAGATTTAGCCCATGAATCCAGGAAGAACAAACATAAAATGCGTATCGTTGGGGCTGGCGATATGGGTAAGCCTGCTGTGGACCGGCATTACTTCGGCGGTGGTGGTCACCATCTACACGGATAAGACGCTATGGGAAAACGCCTTGAACGGACAGGTCCTGCTCGAGGATTTCAACGACAGTCAATTGAATGATGGGGTCAGCTTTGTGTCCAGCGAATCCGGCCATATAAACCCCGCACTGGGTTACTACCAGGATGTCCTGACCTCTGAGAGCCAAAATGAACCTATGACCATCTGGAGCTTTAGCCCTTTTATTACCGCCTATGGCGGAACCTGGACATTAGGCGGCCCCGGCGGCTCGGGGAACAGCCTGCTGGTTTATATTGAAGATTTTGCCCTTTATGTGGGGTATATTTCCAATAGTTATAATAACGAATTTTGGGGGTTCATCTGCGACACTCCTTTCACCTCGGTCAAATTGGTCGGAGCGAAAGGCTCCAATCAGCAAAGCTATCAATTAGATAACATGGTCTATGCCTATTACTGTCATTATGCTTTGGCGGGCGATTTCGACGGCGACTGCAAGGCGGACTTGGAAGACTTCGCGATTATGGCCGGCGCCTGGCTAAGCAGCGTCGGTGGTCCGGCGTGGAAACCGGCCTGCGACCTTGCCGCTCCACCTGATGGTGAGATTAACCTCATGGACCTTGGCGTTCTCGCAGGTAACTGGCTGCTGGATTGCGTCGCGGATCCTGCTCATCCCGCGTGCATACCCAATTAAAAACAGATTTGCCCATTAAATTCTTTTTTGCACACGGGCCGCGGAGACGCAAAGAAAATGAGGTTAACCGTCCCGCTTGAGATGCTGACGGTCACATCCGGGCTTTCAAAAATAAATCTATAAAATATCGTGTTTTTACAGTATATTGGCGGCCCAAAACCGCATAGATAACTTGCCGATTTTCTCCGTAAATATAGTAAAAAAGGCGTTTTTTTGCTTGACATTACCTCCCGGATGAGATATAAAGTATTAAGGTTACATATATGAACAAAATAAATACAGCCAACGTACTAATGATATCGACGCGCACCAGCACGTGCCGGCAGATTGTTAGTGCGCGGATGATTTTGGGTTGGTTTTATACCCCGCATCCGGCAGTTGGCTGAGTAAAACTCAAACAGGATTTCAAGCCGCTGTCGGATGTACCGAGAGCGGCTTTTTTTATGGCTATGTAAAACTCGAAAAGACCCATAAGGGTTAGCATGGAGATTGTGCACGCCGATTTTGAATACGGCCCTATTTGTTTGAAAGGAGCCCCTCATGCAACTGAGAGAACGCAACCGAAAACAACAACAGCACCTGGAACATCTGGCCCGCCTGGAGGCCCAGCAAACACTGGTTGAACTGCACCACATGCTCAGCGAACAGGCCGCACGCAAGCAATCCATTGGTAAAACGGTTAGTCTGGCGGCCCAGGCGGGCATCTTAAAACGCCGGCCGGTGAGCGTCGGGTAATCTTGGGCGTGGGTGCCCGAGCCACTTTGGCGGAAATGACAATTGGTGCTAAAATGGCAGGCGGGAAGGTTTAGTGGTACATTTTGACAGTTGCATTCCAGAATAACCCGAAAAAGCGGTAAGAACTTGTTCGCAACTGTCAAATTTTCGTAAAGTCATTTATATCAATGTGTTAGGAAACGTTTCAAATTTATAATAGACCTAAGGTGGGATGAAGCGGGAGTGGGGATAAAACTGGCATATAATTTGCTAATTCTGGGGTGTCGGTCTGCGCCAGGACCGCCGATGAACGTTGGATTTACTATGATGAACCGGATATCCCAGACAGAATCGATTAACGTACTGCTGAGCAACGCCGACTGGGCGTGGCCGCAGGTGGTGCGGGAATTGTTCCAGCCGCGGGGTATCAATGCCTTAATGGCCGATTCCGCCAAGGATATGCTTCGGCTCATCAGCACGGAAAAAATCCATCTGGCGATTCTCGATTCCCTGCTCAACGATGTGCCCGGCGTCCAGGCGCTGGGCATGATTCGCCGGCATGACCGGTCGCTGCCGTGTATTCTGCTGGCGGAAAAAGTCACCGAGCAGTTACTCAGCAGTGCACTGGCGCTGAACGCCTTTTGCGTCATCACCAAGCCGATCGACCTGGGGCTATTGGCGCATCAGGTGCATCGGCTTTTTAGTCGCTGTTATGCCAGTAATATCTTCACCACCGAGATGGTGGTTCGTTCGGTAAATGGTAAAAACATGCCCCGCCGGAATGGGGCGAATACTTCTCAGGAAAGGAGTTAGAAACGCAATGAAAGTGAGACCTCTCGCTGATAAAGTTCTTATCAAACGGCTCGAAGCCGAGGAAAAAACCAAGGGCGGCCTTTTTCTGCCCGATACCGCCAAGGAAAAACCCCAGCGCGGCACAATTGTCGCCGTGGGCGACGGCAAGCTGCTCGACGACGGCACACGGGCGGCGTTCCAGGTCAAAAAAGGCGACGTGGTGCTTTTCAGCACGTACGGCGGAACGGAAATCAAAGTCGATGGCGAAAACTATCTGGTGATGGAAGAATCGGATATTCTGGCCGTTATCGGCTAACATCGGAGGCTTGCGTCGAAATCCCGGAAAAACCAAATTCGGAAATATAAATTAAACAGGAGCACATAAACATGGCAGCAAAGAACATTGTTTTCAGCAACAACGCCCGCCAGAGCGTGAGGCAGGGCGTAAAAAAGCTCGCCCAGGCGGTCAAGGTAACGCTTGGCCCGGCGGGACGTAATGTTATTATTGAAAAATCATTCGGTTCTCCCACCGTCACCAAGGACGGCGTAACCGTCGCCAAGGAAGTTGAACTGGAAGACGCCGTGGAAAATATCGGCGCGCAGATGGTCAAGGAAGTTGCGTCCAAAACTTCCAACGCCGCCGGCGACGGCACGACAACCGCAACCGTGCTGGCCGAAGCGATTTATGATGAAGGTTTGAAAAACGTTACCGCCGGAGCCAATCCCGCCGAACTCAAACGCGGTATTGACAAGGCTGTTGCCGCCGTCATCGATTTCTTCAAACAAAAAAGCGTTTCCGTGGATTCCAGCAAACAGGTCGCCCAGGTGGGCGCCTGCGCCGCCAACCAGGACGCCGAAATCGGCAAGATGATCGCTCAGGCCATGGACAAAGTCGGCAAAGACGGCGTCATCACCATCGATGAAAGCAAAGGCATCGAAACCGCGGTTGAACTGGTGGAAGGCATGCAGTTCGACAAAGGTTACCTTTCGCCGCATTTCGTGACGAATCCGGCCAACATGACCGTGGAACTGGATAAACCCTTCATTCTGATTTATGAAAAGAAAGTCTCCTCCATCAAGGATCTACTGGGATTACTGGAAAAAATCGCTCAGTCCGGCCGACCGCTGCTGATTATCGCCGAAGACGTCGAAGGCGAAGCCCTGGCGACGCTGGTGGTCAATAAACTACGCGGCACGCTTCAGTGCGCCGCGGTGAAAGCCCCCGGTTTCGGCGACCGCCGCAAGGCCATGCTGCAGGATATCGCTATCCTCACCGGCGGCCAGGCGATTTTTGAAGACCTGGGCATCCAGTTGGAAAACGTCTCCATCAAGGACCTGGGCCAGGCCAAGAAAGTCACCATCGACAAGGATAATACCACAATTATCGAAGGCGCCGGCGCGACCAAAGACATCAAGGCCCGCCTCGAACAGATTCGCGCCGAAATCGAACAAAGCACCAGCGATTATGATATCGAAAAGCTGCAGGAACGTCAGGCGAAACTTTCCGGCGGCGTTGCTCAGATTAATGTCGGAGCGGCCACCGAAGCGGAAATGAAAGAGAAAAAAGCCCGCGTCGAGGACGCTCTGCATGCCTGTCGTGCTGCCGTGGAAGAAGGCGTATTGCCGGGCGGCGGCGGAGCCATGCTTCGCGCGACCAAAGTCCTGGAAAACCTCAAAGCCTCCGGCGACGAAAAAGTGGGCGTGGATATTGTTCGCCGCGCCCTGACCGCCCCGGTCAAACAACTGGCGGAAAACGCCGGCCTGGACGGCTCCATCATTGCTCAGAAGATTCTCGATAGCGACGATTTCAATCTCGGCTACGACATCGTGAAAGCCAAATTCGGCAACATGATGGAATTCGGCATTATTGTCCCGACCAAAGTGGAGCGCACCGCCCTGCAAAACGGCGCCTCCATCGCCGGACTGCTGCTGACCACCGACGCGGTTGTCAGCGAAATTCCGGAAAAGAAAAAGGAACCCGTCGGCGGCGGCATGCCCGGCGGCGGAATGTACTAAGCCGCGATGAATTCAGGACGCTCCCGCGGGAGCGTCCTTTTTTATGCAAAAATAAGTGGTTTAATGTTTTGGGGAAGCTCTTATGAACTCAAATGAGACCAATCGACGCACGCTGCTTTTGATGACCATCATCGTGCTGGCGTCACTGGCCGCCGTAGCGTTCAATATTTATTATACCATCAGACCCACCCCCTCCCGGTCGATAAATAGTGTCGCCGATCTGATAAACAATTATTACGTCAGCGACGTCGATGACGCCAAACTCATGAATGGCGCGATGCGAGGGATGCTGCAGTCCCTTGATCCGTACAGTGAATATATCGTCCCGGAAGACATCCCCCGTTTTGAAAAAATGACCAGCGGCAATTATGACGGCATTGGTATCGACATCGACACCCGCGGCGGATTGATTACCGTTATCAGTCCTTTTGAAAATTCTCCGGCCTGGCGGGCGGGAATACTGCCCGGCGATATTATCATCGAAGTTGATGGCGAAAGCACTAAAGGCTGGACCGGCGCCGAGGCTGTGGAGAAATTAACCGGCCCGTCGGGTACGGAAGTGAACATACGCATTCTGCGCCGCGACGGAACGGATAAAACCATCAGCCTCACCCGCGATCATATTACCATGCCCACCATTCGCGGCTGGCGGCGGTTGAATGATAACGGCGGATGGGATTACCTTATCGGCCATGAACACCAGATCGGCTATATTCGCATTATCCAGTTCACCACGGACACCGCCAAAGAATTCAACCTTGCCTTGGACGCTCTTGACGCCGCGGGTTTGCGGGCGCTGATAATCGACCTGCGCAGCAATCCCGGGGGCTTACTCGATACGGCGGCGGACATCGCCGACCGTTTTATCGAAGACGGCGTCATTGTATCCACCCGCGGTGTGCATAGTGCGGAAAAAACGCTCGACGCGCAGAAAGAAGGCACTTTTCGCAACATCCCCACCGTCGTTCTCATTAATGAAGGCTCCGCCAGCGCTTCGGAAGTGGTGGCCGGCGCGATGCAGGACCACGGGCGAGCCGTCATTATCGGCAAAAGGTCCTGGGGTAAAGGGTCCGTCCAGCGTATTTTTAATTTGACCCATCCACAGGCCCTGGTCAAACTGACAACCGACTACTATTACCTGCCCAAAGGCCGCTGCGTTCATCGTGTTAATGGCGCGGATAACTGGGGCGTCCAGCCGGATATTGAGCAAGACATTGATGCGAACGAACTGCCTGATTTACAAAAGGTGATGGAGATTTTATTTCTTGGCGGCGCCGCGGCTCATCAGGAAAACCAAACTACCCCGGACGCGCCCGCCAACACCGGCCCGGACGAAAACATAACTCTATTATCGCCGACGGAGCAATCGCACCGACTGTTACAACTGGATGACCAATTGGGCCGAGCCGTCGAACAATGTAAAATTCTACTGAATCCGCCGACATAATTCATGACCGAAAAAAAAGTTACTATTCTGGGCCTGGAAAGTTCCTGCGATGAAACCGCCGCGGCGGTTGTCGCCAACGGCCGCGATGTTTTGGCCTCCGTGGTGGCGTCGCAGGTTCATCTGCATCAGCCGTTCGGCGGCGTCGTGCCGGAAATCGCCGCCCGTGCCCACATCGAAAACATTACGCCGGTCCTCCGCCAAACCTTGGCGCAGTCCGGCCTGACACGAAAAGATATTGACGCCGTGGCGGTAGCCTATTGTCCCGGCCTGACGCCGGCTTTGTTGATTTCCGTAACTGCCGCCAAAACGCTCGCCTGGGCCTGGGGCAAGCCGCTCATCGGTGTCAACCACATTCACAGCCACCTGCAATCGGTGATGCTCGAACACGCCGACGAGGTGTTTCCCAGCGTCGCTTTGGTGGTTTCCGGCGGACATACCAGCTTGTACGAATGCCGCAGCCCGGTGGATTTGAAGCTTATCGGCCGCACGCTGGATGACGCCGCGGGCGAGGCATTCGATAAAGTAGCGATGATTCTGGGATTGCCCTACCCCGGCGGGCCAAGTGTGGAAAAATGTGCGGCCGGCGGCAATCCCAGAGCGATTGATTTTCCTCGAACGTTTCTGGGACCGGAATCATTGGATTTTTCCTTCAGCGGCATCAAAACGGCCGTACTGTATCATTGTCGCGGCCAGAATATGCTCGGTGAAAACCGCGCGGCGACCATGAGCGAACCGGAAAAAGCCGATATTTGCGCATCGTTCCAGAAGGCGGTCGTAGATGTGCTGGTGAAAAAGAC
>CAZOCV010000063.1:0-8715 GCA_964578395.1 uncultured Pirellulales bacterium | reverse complement strand
GTGGATGAAGGCACGCGCCGGCAGTGGGAGATTTACCGAAAAATGACGCCGCAGCAGAAACTTGAAATCGCGCTGGGGCTTAATCGCCTGGCGCGGGAGTTGAAAACGGCGTGGCTGCGGCAGCAGCATCCCGACTGGACCGAAGAACAGGTGCTGGATAAGGTGCGGGAGTTTTTTCTATATGCCCGAAGTTAAAGATTTAATGATTTTTCCGCGGCAATTCAATAATGCCGGCGTGGAATATATGGTCACAGGTGGTTTTGCCGGAATCATCTACGGCGAACCTCGCACCACTCACGATATCGACATGGTCATCAATCTGCGCCGTCAGGACGTCAGCAAGCTGGCGGCGTATTTTCCGGAAGAAGAATTTTACATTCCTCCCCAGGAGGTGCTTCGCCTGGAAATTGACCGCGAAACTCACGGGCATTTTAATCTCATTCATCATGCCACCGGCGTTAAAGCGGATTGTTATCCTCTGGGCCATGATGAGCTGCACGCCTGGGCATTCCCATTGCGACGGTGCATGGAATTTCAGAATGAATCCTTATGGATTGCCCCGCCGGAATACGTCATCGTCCGCAAACTGCAATGGTTGGCCGAAAGCGGCGGCGAGCGTCATCTTCGTGATATTCGCAGCATGTTGGCCTTGTCGTCGGACGCTATCAATAAGGCGGTATTAATAGAAAAAATCACACATCTTGGTTTGGAACATATATGGCGAGACATAGAAAAAACTCTAAAAGGTTAAACCATGAAGCCAGATGATTTGCGGACATTATTGAACGACGTCCAGGCGGGCAAGATTCCGGTGGATGAGGCGATGGAAAAATTGCGGCATCTGCCGTTTGAGTCGCTGGACTTCGCCACGCTGGACCACCACCGGCATTTGCGCTGCGGCGCGCCGGAAGTCATCTACTGCCCCGGAAAAACCACCGAACAAATCGTGGATATTTTCAGCCATCTGGTTGCTAAAGGGGCGAACGTCTTAGCGACCCGCACCGACCGTGCCACATTCGAGGCCGTTCAGGCGCGCACCCCGCAGGCTGAATTCGAAGAACGCGCCCGCGCTATTGTTCTGCGGCAGGAGCAGGCTAAACCATCGACAGGCCACATCGCCCTCATCTCGGCCGGAACCAGCGACATCCCTGTCGCCGAAGAGGCCCGCATAACGGCGGATCTGATGCACCAACGGGTTGAATCCATGTACGATATCGGCGTCGCCGGCCTGCATCGACTGCTCGCTCGCTGTCAGGAAATTCAGACTGCTAACGTTGTCATTGTCGTCGCCGGCATGGAAGGCGCTCTGGCCTCCGTCGTGGGCGGCCTTGTGGCCGTACCCGTTATCGCCGTGCCGACCTCGGTGGGCTACGGCGCCAGCTTCGGCGGCATCGCCCCCCTGCTGACCATGCTCAACAGTTGCGCCGCCGGCGTCAGCGTCGTCAATATCGACAACGGCTTCGGCGCGGGCTATTTAGCCGCCCTTATCAATCGGGGTCACAAGCCTTCGTAATAAAAACGGCCCCGCCCGTAATGGCGAGGCCGTAGAAAAATCCTTTTGTCATTCCCGCGAAAGCGGGAATCCAGTATTCATTGTCTGCCTGTCCGCCTGCGCGGTCATGACAGAGTCGTGTTCGTCCTTATCCTTCCGCTAGTTTCTTGTATTGCTGCCAGCGGTCGGCGTATTCCTGAGCCAGCTTTTCCTGCAGCCGTTTGGCTTCATCGGGGAACTGCTTGGTGAGCGTCTTGTAGCGCACTTCGCCGTTGATAAAGTCATGCAAACTGGCCGTCGGCTCCTTGCTGTCGAGCTGCAAAGGATTCTTGCCTTCCGCGGCCAGACGCGGGTCGTAGCGGTACATCAGCCAGTAGCCGCTTTCCACGGCGCGTTTTTCTTCTTCCTGGGTTTTGCCCATATCGATGCCGTGGTTAATACACGGAGCGTAAGCCAGAATCAGCGACGGGCCGGGATAGCTTTCCGCTTCCGTCAAAGCCTTCATAAGCTGGTTCTTATTGGCGCCCATCGACACGCTGGCCACATACACATAGCCATAGGTCATCGCCATCCGGCCGAGGTCTTTCTTTTTGGTCTTCTTGCCGGAGGCGGCGAATTTGGCCACCGAGCCGGTCGGCGTGGACTTGGAGCTTTGCCCGCCGGTATTGGAATACACTTCCGTATCCAGCACCAGCACGTTGACATCCTCGCCGCTGGCGAGCACATGGTCCAGCCCGCCGTAACCGATATCATACGCCCAGCCGTCGCCGCCGAAGACCCACACGCTCTTCTTGGTGAAGAGGTCCTTCATGGAAAGCATCTCGGCGAAAAGCGGGCTGTTGCCCTGCTCTTTGGCCAGCAGTTCACGCAGGGTGTCGCCGATTTGGCGGCTCTTGTCGCCGTCATTCATGGCGTCGAGCCAGGCCTGCAGGGCGTCCTTGAGTTCATCGCTGGCGACGCCTTCACTGATAGCCTGACGGGCTTTGTCCGCCAGCGACATGCGCCGCTGGGTAAACGCCAGATTAAAACCATAACCGTATTCGGCGTTATCCTCGAAAAGCGAATTCGCCCAGGCCGGACCGTGGCCCTTGGCATTGCGGGTGTAGGGGCAACTGGGGGCAGAACCGCCGTAAATGCTCGAACAACCCGTGGCGTTGGCGACAACCATGCGGTCGCCGAACAACTGGGCGACTAATTTTACATAGGGCGTCTCGCCGCAGCCGCCGCAGGCGCCGCTGAATTCAAACAGCGACGGCTGGAACTGGCTGCCCTTGAACGTCTTCTTGTCTATAACGCTGGGCTTGAACGAAATGGTTTCGGAAAATTCCTGACAGGGAACCTGCGCGGCCTTCTCGCCTTCCAACGGAACCATCTGCAGGGCCTTTTCCTTGGCCGGGCAAATGTCAGCGCAGTTGCCGCAGCCGGTGCAGTCGAGCACGCTGATTTGCAGGCGATATTTGTAATCCTGCACGCCCGGACCTTTGCCGGCAATGGTCTCAAAGCCGGCCGGAGCGCCCTTAAGCTCCTCGTCTTTCGCCAGCACCGGCCGAATCACCGAATGCGGGCATACAAACGCACATTGATTGCACTGAATACAGTTTTCCTTAATCCAGTGCGGCACATTAATGGCGACGCCGCGTTTTTCGTATTTCGCCGTCGAGGTGGGATACGTCCCGTCCGCGGAGGTCTTGGCATAGTTGCCATCCACTTCTCCGGCAAACGCGCTCACCGGCAGCAAATGGCCGCGCTGCGTCAACATCGGCCGCATCACCTTCTTCACCCATTCCGGCTCATTGCGGTGCACGGCCTGCTCCAGGTCGGCGTTGGCCCAGCTTGCCGGGTAATCAATCATTTGCAAGTGCTCCAACGTGGAATCCACGCCGGCGTTATTCATGGCCACCACCTTGTCGCCCTTGCGGCCATAGGTTTTCTTGATGGCCGTCTTGAGGTAATTGATGGCGTCATCGACCGGAATCACATCGGCCAGTTTGAAGAAGGCCGTCTGCATAATCATGTTGATGCGATTGCCCAGGCCCGCTTTCTCGGCAATGCTGACGGCGTCAATGTTGTAGAACTTGAGTTTCTTGGCGGCAATCGTTCGCTTCATACTGCCGGGCAGACGTTTTTCCAGCAACTCGATGGTATTCCACGGACTGTTCAAAAGAAACGTACCGCCTTCCTTAATGCCGTCGAGCACATCATAAAGCTCAACATAAGCGGAATTGTGGCAGGCGATGAAATCGGCGGTGTCTATCAGATATGACGATTGAATCGGCTGATGACCGAATCGCAAATGCGACACCGTCAAGCCGCCGGATTTCTTGGAATCGTAGGCAAAATACCCCTGAGCGTACATGTCGGTGTTGTCGCCGATAATCTTGATGGCGTTCTTATTGGCGCCAACCGTACCATCCGAACCCAGACCCCAGAACTTGCACCGCACCGTACCTTTGGGGCTGGCGTCGATGGGGGCAATGGCGGGCAGACTGGTCATCGTGACATCGTCGGTAATACCCACCGTGAAATGATTCTTGGGTTCTTTGGTCTTGAGATTCTCGAATACGGCCTTGACCATGGTCGGAGTGAATTCCGCGCTGGAAAGTCCATAACGGCCGCCCACAATAACCGGCGTCTGCCGCTGCTCCATGTAACTGGTGCATACATCCTGATACAGCGGTTCGCCCAGACTGCCCGGCTCTTTGGTCCGGTCCAGCACGGCGATGCGTTCGACACTGGCGGGCATGGCCGCCAGAAAGTGCTTCATCGACCAGGGCCGATACAGCCGCACCTTGACCAGGCCGACTTTTTCGCCTTTGGCGATGAGATAGTTTATGGCTTCTTCGGTGACATCCGCACTGCTGCCCATACATACAATCACGTATTTGGCATCGGGAGCGCCGACATAATCAAACAGATTATAGGTCCGGCCGACTTCGGCGGCGAATTGTTTCATCGTCGCTTCGACAATACCCGCTACGGCATTGTAATAACGATTGCAAGCTTCGCGCGCCTGGAAAAACGTATCAGGATTCTGAGCCGTGCCGCGAAGCTGGGGATTTTCCGGATTCATCGACCGCTTACGAAATTGCGCTACCGCGTTCCAGTCGATCATGCGTCCCATGGTTTCATAGTCGATCATTTCGACCTTTTGAATTTCATGGCTGGTGCGGAAACCATCGAAGAAATTCACGAAGGGGACTTTGGCCTTAAGTGTGGCCAGGTGGCTGACGGTTGCCAGGTCCATTACTTCCTGTACCGAACCGGCGGCCATCAGGGCGAATCCCGTTTGCCGTACGGCCATAACGTCGCCATGATCGCCGAAAATGCTCAGGGCATGGCTCGCCAGCGTCCGCGCGGTAACATGAAAAACGCACGGCAGCAATTCACCGGCGATTTTGTACATATTGGGAATCATCAATAGCAGTCCCTGGCTGGCGGTATAGGTCGTCGTCAAGGCCCCCGCCGAAAGTGAGCCATGCACCGCGCCGGCGGCGCCGGCTTCGGACTGCATTTCGCGCACCAAAAGCGTCTGGCCGAACAGGTTCTTGCGCCCGTAGGCGGCCCAGTCGTCGGCCACTTCGCCCATCGGGCTGGACGGCGTGATGGGGTAAATCGCCGCCACATCGCTGAAGGCATAAGCCACATGGGATGCGGCCGTATTGCCGTCGATAGTCTGCATTACTTTTTCTTTGGGGTGGGCGGGGGTCTTTCCCGCTTTGTCTTGAACGGATGTTGACATTGTAACTGCTTGCCTCCGTTGGAGTTAAGTATCCCTGCCGTCTGCGGCAGTAGCTAAAACCCGTATTATACATTACCAGCCGACATACGCCAGCTTAATTATGCAGACGTTCACCCCATATACCGACCTATCCACCTTAAACTATATCGGCGAAAAAACCGGCTATCTTTATGAAAATCAATCTAAAATGCCCCGCCGGCCATATTGCTGCTGGTAATAGTGCAAATAATCACCGCTTTTTATCGCCCGCCACCAGGACTCGTTTTTTCGATACCAGTCGATGGTCTCGGCCAAACCCGCTTCAAAATCAACCTCCGGCCGCCAACCCAGTTCGCGGCTTATCTTGCCGGCGTCAATTGCATAGCGGCGGTCATGGCCGGGACGGTCCTTTACATGTTCAATATATGATTCATCTTTGCCCAACTGCCGCAATATCTGTCGGGTAATTTCCATATTGGCCCGTTCATTACCGCCGCCGATATTATAGACGTCCCCCACCCGTCCTTTTTCCAGCACCAGCAGAATCGCCCGGCAATGGTCCCTCACATGTATCCAGTCCCGCACCTGCATGCCGTCGCCATAGACAGGCACTTTTTTACCCTCCATCAGGTTCGTCACGAAGAGGGGAATAAGTTTTTCGGGAAACTGGTACGGCCCGTAATTATTCGAGCAGCGGGTAATCATCACCGGCAAATCGAACGTATGCCGCCACGCCATCGCCAGCAAATCGCCCGCCGCTTTCGAGGCACTATAGGGGCTGTTGGGATGCAGCGGCGAGTCTTCACGAAACAGGCCCGTCGAACCGAGCGAGCCATAAACTTCATCAGTGCTCACCTGAATAAAACGTTTGACGCCGTGCCTGACGGCCGCTTCGGCGAGTACGCGAACGCCTTCGATATTGGTGCTGATAAAATCCGCCCCGGCGAGAATGCTGCGGTCAACGTGGCTTTCGGCGGCAAAATTGATCACCGCATCGACTCCGGCCATGACGGCGTCAACCTGTTGGGCATTGCGAATGTCGCCCTTGACAAAACGAAAATGCTTACCATCTTCGTAATCGCGTAAATTCGCTAAATTCCCCGCATACGTCAAAGCGTCGTAAGCCATGATTTCATAGTGACCGGCATACGTCTCCCCCAGCGCCAAACTCACAAAGTTCGCGCCAATAAAACCCGCCGCTCCCGTTACCAGTAATTTCATCCGGACAAACCTTTATAAATAAATTGGGCTAATCGTCGAGATGGTTGGCCCCATCGCGGGCAATCATGTCGGCGGCCCGATGCAGGCTTTCAATCGTACCGGCATCCGTCCACCAGCCTTGAAGAATATCGCTGGTCAGCGTGCCGGCCTGAAGATAATTATTGTTCACGTCGGTAATTTCCAGTTCCCCCCGGCCGGATGGCTCCAGCGTCTTGATAATCTCGTAAACCCGCGCATCATACATATAAATGCCTATGACGGCATACTTGCTTTGAGGATGCTGGGGTTTTTCCTCGATGCTCAGCACCCGGCCGGCCGCATCGATATGCGCCACGCCGAACCGCTGCGGGTCTGGCACTTCTTTAAGCAGAATTTTCGCGCCTTCGGGTTGGGCGGCGAACTCCTCGGTTGCCCGGCGAATATTGCCCTGAATAATATTATCGCCCAGCACCACGATAATCCGGTCGCCGTCGGCAAAATCCTCCGTCAGCGCCAGCGCCGCCGCTATGCCGCCGGCTCCCTGCTGATACGTATAATGCAGCTCTTTCAGGCCGAATTCCCGCCCATCCCCCAAAAGTTCCAGAAACTCCCCCGCCTTGTTCCCACCCGTCACCAGCATAATGTCCTTGATGCCGGCGTTCACCAGGCACTGAATCGGATAATAAATCATCGGCCGGTCGTACACCCCCAGCAGGTGCTTGTTGGTCACCCGCGTCAGCGGCAAAAGCCTCGTGCCGTATCCACCCGCCAGAATAATCCCTTTCATAGCCGTCTCCGCCACATTAACTTATTGGACCGACAGCAGTTTACACTTATATGCCATAAATCACAACCCCCATTACCGCGAATGTTTTACCCCAAAAAAACACCATGACCCCCTGATTATAAAACTTAGTCATGCCGCATAGCCGGTCATAAAATGTGACAGCCATTACAGTGCTTTAACGGGGGAATTTAGTACTATCGCGGGGATTTCCGGTAAGAAATACGGCATTTACTTAATAAAGAACAAAACGGAACGACGCCGCCAAAAATAAAAGGAATTGCTCATGCCTTCAAAATCCAGCCTTTATCAGCCTGTTTCCAACCGCTGGGTCGTTGCTGTCTGCGGTGTCATCATTCAGATGATGCTGGGCACGGTGTATGCCTGGAGCGCTTTTAAGAATCCGCTCCTGGATAAACACCGTTTATCTGATCCCCAAACATGGACACCCTCGAAAGTTGGTTTCACCTTCACCCTGACGATATTCTTCCTGGGATTTTCGGCGGCACTGGGCGGCCGGCTCGTGGATAAGGCCGGCACACGCAAGGTCGCCTCAGTGGCGGCGGTCCTTTTCGGTCTGGGTACACTCCTGGCGGGTCTGGCCGACTCGTTAGGCAACCTCTGGCTGCTCTGGCTCGGTTACGGCGTCATCGCCGGCATCGGCAACGGCCTGGGCTATATCACGCCCGTCGCGGTGCTGCTGCGGTGGTTTCCCGATAAAAAGGGGATGATCACCGGTCTGGCCGTCATGGGTTTTGGCCTGGGCGCCGCCGCCATGGGACAAATCGCCCCCATCGCCATTAACAGCATCGGCATCGCCAAAACCTTTTATATTTCCGGCGTTATTTTTCTCATCGGCATCTTCATCGCCGCCCAGAAACTCGTCAACCCGCCCGCGGACTTCGCCCTGACCGGCAAGGCCGCACAAAAACCCGCCGGTCCTTCGGTCAACTTCGCCGTCGCTCGCCGCCTGCCGCAATTTTACCTGCTCTGGGCGATTCTCTTCCTCAATGTCGCCGCCGGCATCGCCATTATCAGCAACCTCTCGCCCATGGCCCAAAAACAGCTTACCCTGGCCAACCCGGCGGTTATGGCCGGAACCATCCTCTTTGCCACCTCGCTGTGTAACGGTTTCGGGCGGCTGTTCTGGGGGACGCTGTCGGAGAAAATCGGCCGCAAAACCGCGTTCCTGCTTATCTTCGGCACGCAGGTTCCGTTGTTTCTGTGGCTACCGCACATCACCAACACCATCGTCTTCTCCATTGTCTGCTGCTATATCCTGCTCTGTTACGGCGGCGGGTTCGGCACCATGCCCTCCTTCACCGCCGACACTTTTGGCCCGCGTTTCGTCGGCGGCATCTACGGCCCGGTCCTCTTTGCCTGGGGTGCGGCCGGAGCTGTCGGCCCGATGCTCATGGAATATATCTACAAACGCAACAACTCCTTCAGCCAGGCCCTGACCTTCGCGGCGATATTGCTGGCGGCGGGCTTTCTCGTCACCCTCTGCTATAAAAAGCCCGA